>NCDQ01000455.1 GCA_002280275.1 Caulobacter vibrioides
ATCCGCGCGTCCTGTTTGGCGCGGGTGACGCCGACATAGGCCAGGCGGCGTTCCTCCTCGAGGCCCTTCTCGCCCTTTTCGTCGATGCTGCGCTGGCTGGGGAAGACGCCTTCCTCCCAGCCGGGCAGGAAGACCAAGGGGAACTCCAGCCCCTTGGCGCCGTGCAGGGTCATGATCTGCACCGCGCCATCACCGTTGGGATCGTCACTGGTTGCGCGTTCCAGATCCATGACCAGGGAGACGTGTTCCAGATAGGCCTGCAGCGTCTCGAACTGCTGCATCGACTGGGTCAGTTCTTTCAGGTTGTCCAACCGCGTCTGACCGCTGGTGCGGTCGGCCTTCTGCATGTCGGTGTAGCCGCTCTCCTCCAGCACGGTCTCCATGACCTGCCAGTGGGGCGTGGTCTCGGACAGGGTGCGCCAGCGGTCGATGTCGCGCACGAAGTTGGACAGGGCGGTGCGGGTGCGGGCCTGAAGCTCGTCGGTGTTTATCAGGCCGCGCACGGCGGTCAGGGCCGACAGATCGTGCTGGCGGGCGATCTGCAGGACCTTCTGAACCGAGGTGTCGCCGATGCCGCGCTTGGGCACATTGACGATCCGCTCGAAGGCCAGATCGTCGTCTTCGGACAGGATCAGCCGCAGATAGGCGTGGGCGTCGCGGATTTCGGCGCGTTCGAAGAAGCGCGGGCCGCCGACCACCTTGTAGGGGATCTGCAGCATCACGAAGCGCTCTTCGAAGGCGCGCATCTGGAAGCTGGCCCGCACCAGGATGGCCATCTGGTTGTACTTGCGGCCGGCCTTCTTGGCGCGCTCGATCTCGTCGGCGATCAGGCGGCTTTCCGCCTCGCCGTCCCAGACGCCGGACACCTTGACCTTCTCGCCGCCCTTGGCCGGGGTCCACAGGGTCTTGCCTAGGCGTCCCTTGTTGGCGGTGATCAGGCCCGAGGCGGCCGCCAGGATGTGTTCAGTCGAGCGGTAGTTGCATTCCAGGCGCACGACCTTCGAGCCCGGGAAGTCGCGCTCGAAGCGCAGGATGTTGTCCACCTCGGCCCCCCGCCAGCCATAGATCGACTGGTCGTCGTCGCCGACGCAGCAGACGTTCTGACGGCCCTGGGCCAAGAGGCGCAGCCACAGGTACTGAGCGACGTTGGTGTCCTGGTACTCGTCGACCATCACGTATTTGAAGCGCTTTTGGAACTCGTCCAGCACGTCAGGATGGCCGGTGAACAGGCTGATATTATGCAGCAAAAGGTCGCCGAAATCGCACGCGTTCAGGATGCGCAGGCGCTCCTGGTACTGACGATAGAGGCTGATGCCCTTGCCGTTGGCGAACTCGCCGGCTTCCGACGTCGGGACACGGTCGGGCGTCCAGCCGCGGTTCTTCCAGCCGTCGATGATCCCCGACAGGATGCGGGGCGTCCACCGCTTGGCGTCGATGTTCTCGGCCTCGATCAGCTGCTTGAGCAGGCGCTCGTTATCATCGGTGTCGATGATCGTGTAGTTCGACTTCAGGCCGATCAGCTCGGCGTGGCGGCGCAGGATCTGGGCGGCCACCGAGTGGAAGGTGCCCAACCACCGCAGACCCTCGGCCTCCGGACCGATGATGTGGGTGATCCGCTCGCGCATCTCGCGCGCGGCCTTGTTGGTGAAGGTGACGGCCAGGATCTCCCACGGACGCGCGCGACCTGTGGCCAGGATGTGGGCCAGGCGTGTCGTCAGCACGCGGGTCTTGCCCGTACCCGCGCCCGCCAGAACCAGCAGCGGGCCTTCGGTGGTCTCAACCGCCTCGCGCTGCTCGGGGTTCAGGCCGTCGAGATAGCCGGGCGCGGCGCCAGCGGGCGGGCGGGCTCGAGCCAGGTCGGAAATGCGCGGGGAGGGCAGGTCGCCGGGGAAAT
Source organism: Caulobacter vibrioides (assembly GCA_002280275.1). Lineage (GTDB taxonomy): Bacteria > Pseudomonadota > Alphaproteobacteria > Caulobacterales > Caulobacteraceae > Caulobacter > Caulobacter vibrioides_A. The sequence continues at coordinate 1,895 of NCDQ01000455.1, forward strand.
CCTCGACCTCGGGGTTGTTGTTGATGCCCACGTAGCCGAGCGTGTGGGCGGCGGCCGAGCCGTAAGGGTAGTAGCGCGTGCTGGAACTGTAACCACGGCAACGGGAAGCAATACGGCCCATGCATATTGAATACAGCGACGAACAGATCATGCTGCGGGACAGTGCCGACAGGTACCTGCGGGACAACTACGGTTTCATGGTGGGGTTGATCTTCAGTGGCAGCGCCTTTGTGCTCATTTATGCCTACAGCGTTCGCTTTCTGGCGGTGTCGTTCAACACCGTGGAGTCGAGCCCTGCCGGTGAGCGACCGGCTGACCAGCCAGG
>NCDQ01000456.1 GCA_002280275.1 Caulobacter vibrioides
GCGTGCTCACCGACACCTTCGTGGCGCGGATGGCGCGGGGCGCGGGCCGGTTTGCGCCCGACCGGATGCACTATTTCGCCGAGATGGCGCTGGGAGATCTGGAAGGTGTGGACCTGATGGTCCTGGTCGAAACCACCCGGCCGGTGGCCTTCTTCGCCTATCCCGATCGCCCCAGTGTGCTTGTCCCCGAGGGCTGTGAGCTCGTTGCTCTAGGCGGTCGGACGGCTGACGGCCCGGCGACCTTGAGGGCCTTGGCCGATGCTATGGGCGCGCCCGCCGAGGGGACCGTCCAGTCCCTCGAACAGCCTGTCGCGCCGCAAGGCCCCCTCACGCCGGCGGCCATCGGTCAGACCGTCGCCCGTCACCTGCCCGCGCACGCCATCGTCAGCGATGACGCGGTGACCTGTGGCCTGCCGATCTTCCTGGCCACCCAGACGGCGGCTCCCCATGACTGGTTGATGCTGACCGGCGGCGCTATCGGGCAAGGGATACCTCTTGCGATCGGCGCGGGCGTCGCCTGTCCCGATCGCAAGGTCGTGGCCTTGAGCGGCGATGGCGCGGCCATGTTCACCGTCCAGGGGCTGTGGACCATTGCCCGCGAACAGCTGGATGTCACCGTCGTGGTCTTTGCCAACCACGCCTACCGCATCCTCGACATCGAAATGTATCGCACCAGTGGAGGACCGGCCGGCCCCGCGGCCCGCGGCTTGCTGGACCTCGGCGCGCCGCGGATCGATTGGATGAATCTGGCAAGGTCCCTGGGCCTGCCCGCGGCAAGGGCTGACACCGCCCAAGCCTTCGACGAGGCCTTCGAGCGCGCGATGGCGCGTACGGGCCCTCGCGACGGGCTTGACGATCAGCAAGCCCCGACTTGAGCAAAACACCCGCCCACGACGCCCGGGACACCCTATCGCGCGCCGCAGGCCGCACGGCATACCCGGGAGCCTGAGAGGTCGCTTCATGTCCACACGATATCGCCGCCATGCCTCCGGAGCGCGCCGATCGCCATCATCCGCCGATCATCGCGCGGTCCAGTTGCTTATGGCCCTGCGCGGACCGGTCGAACACCTCCTGACCGCGGGCCTGCGACGGGTAGCGCTGCGGCGACCAGAGGTCTTCGATCGCCTTGGCCACTTTCAGGACGCCTTGTTCGTTCTGGCTCCCGACGATTGGCCAGTCGTGTTCGAGCTGTCGCCTTGCGCCGCGCAAGGTGTCGTGCGCGTTGGGCCGGCTAGCGCGCCCGTCGCGGCGACCGCCCGAATTCGCGGATCCCTACCTGCGCTCCTGGGCCTGTTCGATGGCTCGATTGACGCCGACGCCGCTTTCTTTTCGCGCAGCATTCGCGTCGAGGGTGACATCGAGGCGGTGATGGCGTTGCACAACGCCCTGGAGGCGGCGGAACTGACCTTTGCCGATCTCCTGGGCCTGGCCGCGCCGGCCAGTGACCTGGCCAATGCGGGCCTGGCCATGCTGCTTCGACGCCTGGCCGCGCGTCCCGCTGGAGCGACGGCCTGATGGCCAGTATCGAACTTGTCTGTCCAGCAGGGTCGCCGGCCATGTTGCGCGCGGCCATCGAGGCGGGCGCCGACAGCGTCTATTGCGGTCTGCGCGATGAAACCAACGCCCGCAATTTCCCGGGGCTCAACTTCCGCCGACCTTGGGATTTTGGCCTATGCGCGCGACGCCCATCCCGACTTGCGACTGCACCTGTCCGTGCAAGCCGCCGCCGGCTCGATCGACGCCATAGACGACTACGCCAAGACCTATGGCGTTCGCCGGGTGGTGCTGCCGCGCGTGTTGTCGGCGCCGGAGATCGCCGCGCTTAATCGCCAGATCGGCGTCGAGACCGAGGCCTTCGTGTTTGGCGGTCTGTGCGTGATGGCCGAGGGGCGTTGCGCCCTGTCGTCCTACGCCACGGGCCGCTCACCCAATCTTTCGGGCGTCTGCTCGCCGCCCGAGGCGGTGTCGTTCCAGGATGAGCAAGGTCAGCTGACCTCGCGCCTGGCCGGCTTCACGCTCGACCGCTTCGCGCCCGGTGAGACCGCTGGCTATCCGACCCTGTGCAAGGGACGGTTCCTGGCGGACGGGGAGCCATCCTATCTGTTCGAAGAGCCCACCAGTCTTAACGCCATGGGGCTGCTGGCCGATCTTGCCAAGGCCGGCGTCACCGCGGTCAAGATCGAAGGGCGCCAGCGGGGCAAGGCCTATGTCGCGCGGGTCGCGGCGGCCTTCCGCGCCGCGCTCGACGCCCTGGATCGCGGCGAGCCGACGGGGCCCTACGAGCATCTGCTATCGAATCTGGCCGAGGGGGGGCGGGAGACCGCCGGCGCCTATCGAAAGAGCTGGCGATGACCCGATCCCGCCTGGAACTGGCCATCGGCCCCCTGCTATTTAATTGGCCGTTCGAGCGTGTCGCGGCCTTCTATGACCAGATCGCTCGCGAGCCGGCCGTTGATCGCGTCTATCTGGGCGAGGTGGTCTGCGGCAAACGGGGCCCGCTACTGGCCCAGGCCCTGGCTCAGGCCGCCGACACCCTTGCCGCGGCCGGCAAGACGGTCGTCTGGTCGACCCTGGCGCTTCCCGCCTTGCCGCGCGATCGACAGGCCATCGCCGCCCTGAGCGCCGATCCAGCCCTGGTCGAGATCAATGACATGTCGGGGCTGGCCCATCGTCCCGCCGGCGCGCCCTTTGTCGCCGGACCCTTGCTCAACATCTACAACGAGGCGGCGGCCGGCGAGTTGATGGCGCGCGGATGCGTACGGCTCTGCGCCAATATCGAGCTCTCGCTCCCGGCGCTGGCGATGCTGTCGGCGGGCTGTCCGGGCCTGGAGATCGAGCTCTTTGCCTTTGGCCGGTTACCGCTGGCCCTGTCGGGCCGCTGCTATCACGCGCGCAGTCGCGGCCTGCACAAGGACAATTGCCAGTTTGTCTGCGATCGCGATCCGGACGGCCTGGCGGTCGAGACCCTGGATCACGCCGGCTTCCTGGCGGTCAACGGCGTCCAGACCCTGTCCCATGGCGTGCAGGTCGTTGACACGCCTCCGGAAGCCTTGCGGGCTGCTGGCGTCACGGCCCTGCGCCTATCACCCCATTCGGGCGACATGGCCCAGATCATCGCGGGCTTCCGCGCCCACGCCGACGGCCTCCTGTCGCCCGGCGATCTGGCGGCGAGGATTCGCGCCACCAACCCGCCCGGGCCCTTGGTCAACGGCTATGCGCAGGGCCAGGCTGGAGCCCGATGGATGGCGGCGTCATGAGCGCCGCCGCCGCCCGGGCGGCCTTTGACGTGATCATCCTGGGCGGCGGCATGGCCGGCGCGGCCCTGGCCGGCAATCTGAGCCCGGCGACACGCGTGGCGCTTGTCGAGCGCGAACCGCTGCTCGGGTATCACACCACTGGCCGGTCGGCGGCGATGTTCATCCCCTCCTACGGTGGGGCGGCGATCGCCGGTTTGACGGCGGCGAGCCGCGCGTTCTTTGCCGATCCGCCGTCCGGCTTCGGCCCGCCGCTGCTTGCGCCCAGGCCGGTGATGCACATCGCCGACCCCAGTCAGGTCGGCCGTCTCGACATCTTCGCCGCGGTGCAGTCCGTCGATCGGCGTGGCGGCGTGTTCGAAATCCTCGACGGCCAGGCGGCGCGAACGCGCGTGCCAGTCTTGCGTCCTGGCGCGGT
>NCDQ01000048.1 GCA_002280275.1 Caulobacter vibrioides
GAGGACCGCTTCGGCAAGGGTCCCGCCGCGCTGCAGGCCCGCTGGAAGGAGATCGTTGGCGACACCCTGGCGCGGCGCACCGAACCGGTGCGCATCATCAAGGGGCGCAACGGCGAAGGCGGGGCGCTGGAGCTGCGGGTCGACGGGCCAGTCGCCTCGCTGATCCAGCATCAGGCGCCGCAGATCACCGCCCGGCTCGACATGCTGCTGGGCAAGGGCGTGGTCACCCGCCTGCGGATCGTGCAGGGCCCGGTCAAGGCGCCCGCCGCCGCGCCGTCGACGCGCCTCCGCCGCAAGCCGCCCCTGGACGCGGCCCTGGAAAAGCAGCTGGCCGACAGCCTGGCCGAACAGCCCGACGGGGCGCTCAAGCAGGCCCTGCTGAAGCTAGGCCGCGGGGTCCTGTCTTCCGATCGCTAGAGACGGGATCGGACCATTGACAAGGCGGGCCTGCTCACGCTCATGACGCTGGTCACGGTTGCGCCTTTTTCGCCGCCTAGAGCGTGACGCCGAAAGTGGGAACCGGTTTCGGCGCTAGTCACGCTCTGACTCTTAGGTTTCGAGCCTTCTTATCGCTTCAAAACGATTCCGTTTTGAAGCGGAAGGCTCTAACGAGAATCGCGTTTAACTTCCCAATCGACCGCCAAGGGGCCATTTCATGCGTTCGCTGATCAGCCGAGTCACCATCGTCGCCGCCATCGCGGCCAGCCTCGCGGCCTGTTCGCCGAAGAGCACGGCGGTCACGACCGAGGACATGGTTCTGGGTGATCCGAACGCCAAGATCACGGTCATCGAATACGCTTCGGTCGCGTGCGGGGCCTGCGCCGCCTGGAACGCCGAGGTGTTCCCGGCCTTCAAGGCCAAGTACATTGACACCGGCAAGGTCAAGTTCGTCCACCGCGACGCCCTGACCGGCGAGCCGCGCCTGGCCAACGCCGGCGCCATGCTGGCCCACTGCGCGGGCAAGGATAAGTACTTCCAAGTGATTGAATCCCTGTACCGTGCTCAGAGCACCATCTTCACCAGCGGCGACATCCGCGGCGAGCTGCTGACCATCGCCCAGGCCGCCGGCATGAACGAAGCCCAGTTCAACAGCTGCCTCAGCGATGAAAACGCCGCCAAGTCGGCCCAGCGCATCGAGAAGATGATGAACGACAACAACATCCGCGGAACGCCGACTATCGAGGTCAACGGCAAGCGCGTGGGCGGCGAAGAAGGCGGCGCGCAGTCGATGGCCCAGTTGGACGCCGCGATCGCCGAAGCCTCCAAGTAATGACTCTGGACCGGCGCATCCTGATCGCCAGCGGCCTCGCCCTCACGGCGGGGCCCTCGGTCGCGCGCGCCCGGTCGCTGCCGCCTGCGCCCGGCGACATGGTGCTGGGCGCGGCCACCCGCCGCCGAATGAGTTCGCCGCCGCCGGCTTCCTGCTGGCCCGCCGTGTGCCGGGCAAGTATTTCGAGGTCCTCACGACCGTCTTCCAGAAGCAGGCGGCGATCTTCGAGAGTGGGCGCCTGTGGGAAGGCCTGCTGGCGATCGGTCAGCAATACGGCCTGACCGAAGCCCAGTTCACCGCCGCCATGAACGACGCCAAGGCGTTGGAAGGGGTCAACACCCGCTTCCGCCGGGCGATCGGCGAGGATCAGGTCCAGGTGACCCCCACCTTCTTCGTCAACGGCGCGCCCTATGAGGGCGAGGCCGACGTCGCCGCGCTATCCAAGATCTTCGCCCTGGCGGCGAAGGGCTAGGGATCGAAAGGGACCGCCTCCGTGCAGTTCCAGCGCCTCCGCCTGTCGGGCTTCAAGTCCTTCGTCGAGCCGACGGAGTTCCGGATCGAGCCGGGACTGACCGGCATCGTCGGCCCGAACGGCTGCGGCAAGTCCAACCTTTTGGAAGCCCTGCGCTGGGTGATGGGCGCCAATTCCGCCAAGGCCATGCGCGCCGGCGGCATGGACGACGTGATCTTCGCCGGCAGCGGCGCGCGCCCCGCCCGCAACCACGCCGACGTCACCCTGACGATCGACAACGCCGACCGCACAGCCCCGGCCCAGTTCAATGACGACCCGATCCTGGAAGTCGTCCGTCGCATCGATCGCGGCGAGGGCTCCACCTACAGGATCAACGGCCGCGAGGTGCGGGCGCGCGACGTCCAACTGCTGTTCGCCGACGCCTCGACCGGCGCCAATTCGCCCGCCCTGGTGCGCCAGGGCCAGATCAGCGAGCTGATCGGCGCCAAGCCGCAGAACCGCCGCCGTATCCTGGAAGAGGCCGCCGGGGTCTCAGGCTTGCACACGCGCCGGCACGAGGCCGAGCTGCGCCTGCGGGCCGCCGAGACCAATCTCTCGCGCCTGGAAGACGTGGCCCGCGAATTGGAGACGGCGCTGAACCGGCTTCGTCGCGAGGCCCGTCAGGCCGAAAAGTACAAGCGCCTGTCAGCCGAGATCCGCGCCGTGCAGGGTGCGGTGCTCTACGCCCGCTGGACCGAGGCCCGCGATCACCTGGAGCGCACGACCAGCGAGGCCACGGCCGCCGCGCGTCTGGTCGAGGAGACCGCCCGCGCCAGCGCCGCGGCTCAGGTGGCGATCACCGAGGCCGAAGCCGCCATGCCGCCGCTGCGCGAAGAGGCCACCATCGCCCAGGCGATCCTCGGCCAACTCGCGATCCAGAAGGACCGCGCCGAGCGTGAGGCCGAGGCCGCCGCCGCAGAGTTCGAGCGCCTGTCCAACGACCTCGCCCGCATCGACGCCGACCGCGCCCGGGAGGCGCAGGCCAAGGACGACGCCGCCGCCGCCCTCGCCCGGATCGAGCCAGAGCTTGAGGAAGTCCGCGCCCTGGTGGCCGCCGCGCCTGAGCGCGGTCCGGAGCTGGCGGCCGCCGCCAAGGCCGCCGAGGAGGCCCGCGCCTCCGCCGAGGCCACCGTCGAACAGCTGGCCGCCCGGGTCGCCGCCGAGGAGGCGCAAGGCCGCGCCGCCGCTGCGCGCCTGTCCGAGGCCGAAGCCCGCGCCAATCGCACGAACCGCGCCCTGGATCAGGCTCGCGCCGAACGCGCCGCCGTCGGTCCCGAGGTCGACCCGGCCGCCGCCGACGCCCGCCAACGCTTCGCCAACGCCGAGGCCGCTCTGGCCGCCGCCCGCGTCGCCCTGGAAGAGGCGGAAACCGCCCGCGTGAAGGCCGCCGAGCAGGAGGCTCAGGCCCGCCAGCTGGCGCGCAGCGTCGAGGACCAGCTGGGCCGCCTGCGGACCGAGGCCCGAGGCCTGGCGCAGCTGACCGCGCCGCGCACCAAGAGCGGCCACGCCCCGGCGCTGGACAGCGTCTCGCCCGACAAGGGCTATGGCGCGGCCCTGGCTGCGGCGTTGGGCGATGATCTCGACGCGGCGCTGGACGCCAAGGCTCCCTCGTACTGGGGCGGCGCCGAGGCGCCCGCGCCGGTCTGGCCGGAAGGCGCCGAGCCCCTGGCGCCGCTGGTCAAGGCCCCGCCGGCCCTGGCCGCCCGCCTCTCGCACGTGGCCGTGGTCACCCGGGCCAACGGCGATCGCCTACAGAAAGAACTGAAGCCAGGCATGCGTCTGGTGTCCAAGGACGGCGACTTGTGGCGCTGGGACGGCTTCGTGGCCCGCGCCGACGCGCCCCGCCCCGCCGCTGTGCGGCTGGAGCAGCGCACCCGCCTGGCCGAGGTCGAGGCCGAGATCGACGTCATGGCGCCCCGCGCCGAAGCCACGACCATCGCCCTGAAGTCGGCCGCCGATCGCCTGCGCGCAGCCGAGGACCTCTTGCGTGACAAGCGACGCGGCCCGCCCGACGCCGAGCGCCTCTTGAACCAGGCCCGTGAGCAGGTCGCCAAGTTCGAGCGCGAACAGGCCCTGCGCGCCGCCCGCGCCCAGTCTCTGGATGACACCATCGCCCGCTTCGAGGCCGAGAAGGTCGAGGCCGACGCCGCCTTGGCCGAGGCCCGCGAGGCCCACGCCGCCACCCAGACCTCCGGCGACCTGCAACCACAGCTCGCGCAGGCGCGTCAGGCGGCCGCCCAGGCGCGTGAGGCCGCCGGCGCGGCGCGCACCGCCTTGGATGTCGAGACCCGCGAGCGCGCCGGCCGCCAGCGCCGCCTGGAGAGTCTCGAACGCGACCGCGCCGATTGGCGCAAGCGCGCCGAGGCCGCCGCCAAGCGGGCCGAAGCTCTGGACGGCGATCGGGTGAAAGCCGCCGCCGCCTTGGAAGCCGCCCGCGAAGCGCCGGCCGCGTTGCAGGAAAAGTTGGTGGCGCTGCTCGACGAATTCGCCGCCGCCGAGGCGCGTCGCGCCAAGGCCAGCGACGCCCTGGAAACCGCCGAAACCACGCGCCTAAACGCCGACCGCGCCGCGCGCGCCGCCGAGCAAGCCGCCGGCGAGGCCCGTGAGAAGCGCGCGGCCCTGGTTGCGCATCTGGACGGCGCCCGCCAACGCTTCGCCGAGGTGGCCTCGGCCATCCGCGAACAGGCCCGCATGGAGCCCGAGGAGCTGGGTCGCCACGTCGCCGGCGAGGCCGTCGCCGTGCCCAAGGACGCCGCCGGGGTCGAGGCCCACCTGTTCGCCCTGGAGCGCGAGCGCGACGCGATCGGCCCGGTGAACCTGCGCGCCGAGGAAGAGGCGCAGGAATACGCCGGCCGTCTGGAAACCATGCGCAGCGAGCGCGCCGACCTCTCGGGCGCGGTGACCAAGCTGAGGGCCGGGATCGAGGAGCTGAACGCCGAGGGCCGCGAGCGCCTGCTGGCCGCCTTCGATGTGATCAACGCCAACTTCCAGACCCTCTTCCAGGCGCTGTTCGGCGGCGGTCAGGCCGAGCTGAAGCTGATCGAGAGCGATGATCCGCTGGAAGCGGGGCTGGAGATCTTCGCCTGCCCGCCGGGCAAGCGCATGGCCAGCATGAGCCTGATGAGCGGCGGCGAGCAGGCTCTGACGGCCAGCGCCCTGATCTTCGGCGTGTTCCTGGCCAATCCGGCCCCGATCTGCGTGCTGGACGAAGTCGACGCGCCGCTCGATGACGCCAATGTCGACCGCTACTGCAACATGCTGGACGAGATGCGCCGTCGCACCCAGACGCGCTTCATCGCCATCACCCACAACCCGGTGACCATGAGCCGCATGGACCGCCTGTTCGGCGTGACCATGGCCGAGCGCGGCGTGAGCCAGCTGGTCAGCGTGGACCTGAGCACGGCCGAGAAGCTGGTGGCGGCTTAAAAATCCTCTCCCCGTGGGAGAGGTGTCGGCGCAGCCGACGGAGAGGGGAGAGACCGGGCCAGGATAACTTCCCCCTCCGGCCCTTCGGGCCACCTCCCCCTCTGGGGGGAGGATTTAGAATCCCATCGCCATCCGCAGCGGATTGGCCGGATCGGCCAGCAGCTTCACGGCCATGGCGCACGAGATCACCACCAGGAGCGGCCGGATCAGCTTGGGCCCGAACCGCATCGCCAGGCGCGAGCCCACCTGAGCGCCGATAAAGGCCCCGGCGGCCATGGCCAAGCCCACGGGCCAGACGACCGCCCCCTTCAGCGTGAACAGCACAAGACTGCCCAGATTGCTGGCGGCGTTGGCCAGCTTGGTGTGGGCCGTGGCCTTCAGCGCGCCATAGCCCAGCAGGGTGACGATGGCGACCATGTAGAAGGCCCCCGCCCCTGGACCGAAGATCCCGTCGTAGAAGCCAACCAGGGGCGCGACGAAGCAGGGCAGGCTGGCGCAGAGCGCGCCGCACAGGCCGGCTGCGGCCGCCGCCAGCGCGACCGGCCAGGCGGTTTTCCAGTCGATCAGGCCGCGCCGCGCAAAGGCGCTGGTCGAGGAGATGGCGCTCACCGCGCCCTGCAGCTTGTTGGTGCCCAGCGCCTGCACGGGCGAAAGGCCCGCCAGCAGCAAGGCCGGCAGCGTCACAAGCCCGCCCCCGCCGGCGATGGCATCCAGGGCCCCCGCCAGAGCGGCGACGACGAACAATGTGGCGATGACGTCCAGGGAAACCATCAACGGCTCATGGTCCCGTTCGTCCGTCGTTGCAAAGAGGCGCGCAAAGAAAAAGGGGCCCCGAAAGGCCCCCTCATCGTCTTTAGCCCAGCAGGCTGGCCCACTGGTGAGCGCGGGAGGCCTTGCTGTTGGTCGTCTTGCCCAGGGCGCGCAACTCGTCGCGCTCCTTGGCCTTTTCTTCCTTGCGCATGCGCATTTCAGCGGCTTCGAGCGCCTTGCGCTCCTTACGCTCGGCGCGCTTGACGGCCATCAGTTCTTCCTGGCGCGCCAGGGCTTCGAGGCGGGCCTTTTCCTTGGCTTCGGCGCGGGCGGCGCGGACAGCCTCAAGTTCGGCGGCGCGGAGCTCTTCGCGCTTGTCGAAATCAGGATCCTGAACGGCGGGCTTCGGCTTGAACTTGGCCAGCATCGCCTTCTTGGCTTCCTGTTGGGCGGAAATACGATCGGCGAATCCGGTGTTCTTCAGGTGCGACATGAATCTTCGTGTTGTTTGGAGGCGGCGGCTCTTAAGCCCAGATTGACGAAAAAATCAATGCGCCATCTGGCTCCGCCGCTCCTCGCCTAGGGGAAGCGACGTATAAAAGGCACAGGTCAGATAGGGGCGGCGTGTGACATTTGATAGGCCCCCCGTCGAAATGACGCAATGGAACCGCCCCGCCAGGGGTTCAGGAGGGCGTCCCCCTCAGAACGCGCCGCCCCCGGCGAGCAGGAACAGGGGATGGTTTTGCCCCTCCCCGAGCTCGACGACAAAATCCTTAAGTATTACCGTCACTTGCTGCGAAAATCGCTCACCTTGACGCACCGCAGCGAGGTCTATAGGTTCCGCGCCGATCAAGCCGGCCGGAAAAGCGCCTCGTTTTGGCGCGTCCTCGGCGTTTTCGGACCTGCCGCTTCCCATGCCCAAGGCCGACGAACCGAACGACAAGGCTATCGAAAGCCTGGACGCTCGGCTCGCCGCATTTGAGGCGAGGAAGGCGGCGGAAAAGCCGTCAAAGGCGACGTCCGAGAAAGCCACGCAGGACGGCTACCGTCTGCTGGCGGACTTGATCGGGGGCGTACTGGTGGGGGTCGGCTTCGGCTGGCTGCTCGACCACTATGCCCACACGACGCCCTGGGGCATGGTCGGCGGTCTGCTGATCGGTCTGGGGCTCGCCATTTTCTCCATCGTCCGCAAGGCGATGAAACTGAGCGCGCAGGCGTCGGCGCCGTCCCCACAAGGGAACGTCGACGAAGACACGGGAGGCGGGTCAACCGCCCCCAAGCAGAAGAGAGACTAGGGCCGATGGCCGATCCGATGCACCAGTTCCAGATCCAGAAGATCGTGGAACTGCCCACCGTGACCGTTCCTGGCCTCGGCGCCATCGATCTGTCGATCACGAATTCCGTGGCCGCCATGATGTCGGCCGCCCTGCTGATCATCGGCTTTTACGCCCTCTCGGCGAAAAAGGCCGTGGTCCCGGGCCGTCTTCAGGCGGTCGGCGAGATGCTCTACGGACTGGTCGATGGGCTCGCGGAGTCGATCATCGGCCACGACGGCAAGAAGTTCCTGCCCTTCATCTTCACGCTGTTCGCGTTCGTGCTGTTCATGAACGTGCAGGGCATGTTCCTGGTGTTCACCGCCACCTCGCAGCTGGCCGTGACCCTGACGCTGGGCCTGATGGTCATCCTGACTGTGGTCGCGGTCGGCTTCGCCAAGAACGGCGTCAAGTTCTTCAAGCTGTTCGCCCCGTCGGGCGTGCCGTGGCCGCTGTATTTCCTGCTCGTGCCGATCGAGATCCTGTCGTTCCTGATCCGCCCGATCACGCTTGGCCTGCGTCTGTTCGGCAACATGCTGGGCGGTCACGTGGTGCTGAAGATCTTCGCCGGTTTCGTGGTCGCCCTGGGCGGTCTCGGCGTGCTGGGCTGGGCCGGTGCGGCCCTGGCCCTGACCTCGGTCGTCGCTCTGACGGCCCTCGAGTTCATGGTGGCCTTCCTGCAGGCCTTCGTGTTCGCGGTGCTTGCCTGCGTCTATATCAACGACGTCGTGCACCTCGACAGCCACTGATCAACCTTTAGTCTTTCAACCTACATACCCTTCCTAAGGAGTCTCAATCATGGACGCTGCTGCTGCTAAGTACATCGGCGCTGGTCTGGCGATGCTCGGCATGATCGGCGCGGGCGTTGGCCTGGGCGTGATGTTCGGCAACTACTTCCAAGGCGCTCTGCGTAACCCGACCGCCGCCGCTCAAGAGCGCCCGATGCTGTTCCTGGGCATGGCTCTGACGGAAGCCCTGGGCATCTTCGCCCTGGTTATCGCCTTCCTGATCCTGTTCTCGTAATCCGACCCCTGGGGCGCGGCGCTTCATCGGAAGCGACGCGCCCCATGCTTTTGTTTTCTCGCGCTTCCTGGAGCGGGCCGGAACACGGTCCGCTCCAAGCGCACTAGCTGAGAGGCGCCCTCGCCCATGGCGACGGAACATCACGGCACGACCGAGACGACGGAAGCCCCCCAGAAGCACGAAAGCGGCGGCCTTCCGCAGCTGCAGTTCGAGCACTGGGGTGGTCAGATCGTCTGGCTGCTCATCATCTTCGCCGTTCTCTACGCGGTGCTGTCGAAGGGCCTGCTGCCCCGGGTCAGCGGTGCGATCGACGAGCGCGGCGCCAAGATCGCCGGCGACATCGCCGACGCCCGTCGCATGAAGGACGAGGCTGAAGCCCAGGCTCGCGCCGCGGCGGCGGAAGTCGCCGAGGCTCGCGCCAAGGCCCAGAAGACCGCTGCGGACGCCAAGGCCAAGGCTTCGGCCGAAGCCGCCGAGCGTCAGGCCAAGGAAGAGGCCGTGCTGGCCGAGAAGCTGGCTGCGGCCGAGGCTTCGATCCAGACCGCTCGCGACCAGGCCATGAGCCAGGTCCGCGTGGTGGCCGAGGAAACCGCCGGCGCGATCGTCGAGAAGCTGACGGGCAAGGCGGCTACGGCCGCCGAGCTGAAGTCGGCTCTGGCCTAAGGAGCTGACAATGGAACACCAATCCCTGTTCAGCTTCTCGAACCCGGAGTTCTGGGTTCTGGCCGCTCTGGTGATCTTCTTCGGCCTGCTGATCGTGCTGAAGGTTCTCCCCGGCGCGCTGTTCGGCGCTCTGGATGGCTACGCCGCCAAGATCAAGGCCGAGCTCGACGAAGCCCAGCAACTGCGTGAGGAGGCTCAAGGCCTGCTCGCGGAGGTGAAGGCCCAACGCGAGGACGCCGAGCGTCAGGCCGCCAGCATGCTGGAAGCCGCCAAGGCCGACGCCAAGCGTCTGGCCGAGGAAGCCAAGGAAAAGCTCGAAGAGCAGATCAAGCGCCGCGCCGAGATGGCTGAGCGCAAGATCGCCCAGGCCGAGGCGCAAGCCGCCGCCGACGTGAAGGCCGCTGCGGTGGATCTCGCCGCCCAAGCCGCCGAAACCGTCCTGGCCGCCCGTCTTGCGGGCGCCAAGGGCGACGCCCTGGTCGACGCCGCGATCAGCCAGATGGGCGCCAAGCTGCAATAGCAGCCGGTCTCATCGGGTAGACAAGACGAAGGGCGCGGATCGCAAGGTCCGCGCCCTTTTCTTTGGACGGTGTGCTGGGGCGGAGCGACGGCTGCTGGGACGCGGACATCGCTAACGTCGGCGATGGGGGGATTGTGGACCAAATCCTCCCCCTAGCGGGGGAGGTGTCGGCGAAGCCGACGGAGGGGGAGGAAGCCGGCTCAGCAGAACTTCCCCCTCCGGCCTTCGGCCTCCTCCCCCTCTGGGGGGAGGATTTTCCAGCCGTCCGCTCAGGGTCGTGAGCAGCCTCCGACCTCCCGCCATAAACCCGACCTTCCCGGCGAACGCCGGGATCCAGATCGAGCCCACTGACACTGATCAATTCAGCGCCGCGTGATGTCGCATCATCCCCAGCCGCCCCGGATGAATCTGGACCCCGGCGTTCGCCGGGGAGGTCGGCTGTTGAAGTATCCGACCACGGTCGCGACCCGTCTCTCGCCTCGCGCCAGAAACCCGGCCTTACCAGCTACACGTCGGTAAGGCCTTTAGACGCCCCTACCCCTCCTGGCCGTCCTTCTTGCGCTTGCTGGGCTTGAGGATGACCTTGTCGATGCGCGAGCCGTCCATGTCGACGATCTCGAGGTCGAAACCGCCGATTGTGACATGCTCGCCCTCGGTGGGCAGGCGGCCCAGGCGGTCGAGGATCAGGCCAGCCACCGTGTGGTAGCCGCCCTCGGCCTCGAAATTTTCGCCCAGGTGATCGTTCAGTTCCTGGATGTCCAGGCGGGCGTCGATCAGCCAGCCGCCGTCCTCGCGGCGGATGATGCGCTTTTCGTCGTCGTCGTGATCTTCCGGGAAGTCGCCGGCGATCATTTCCAAGAGGTCCAGCGGCGTGATGGCGCCCTGCAGCGAGCCGAACTCGTCGACCACCAGGGCCATGTGCAGGCTGGTCGACTTGAAGAGCTGCAGCGCCTTGAGCAGCGACATGGTCTCGGGGATGGCCAGCGGCTGCTGGACGTGGGCCTTCAGGTCCAGAGGCTCGCCCGACAGGCAGGCGTCCAGGAGGTCCTTCTTCAGCAGCACGCCGACATCGCCGTCCAGGTCGCCCTCGGTGGCGACCACGATGCGCGAATGGGCGCTGGCGCGGATTTCGGTGAGCACGGTCTCGGTGTCGTCGGCCAGCGACACCCAGAAGAGGTCGCGGCGCGGGGTCATGGCCACGCGCACGGGACGATCGCCCAGACGCAAGACCTCCTGGATCATCGAGCGCTCCTCGGGCTCGATCAGGCCGGCGTCGGCGCCCTCGGCCAGCACCGCCTCGACCTCTTCGGAGGTGACGCTGGTGTTGCGCTCGTCACGCACGCCCATCAGGCGCAGCACGGCGGCGGTCGAGACGGTGAGCAGGGTCACGAAGGGCCGCAGCACGGTGGCCACAATCGCCAGGAACGGCGCCATGCGACGGGCGATGGCGTCGGGGAAGATCAAGGCCAGGCGCTTGGGCACCAGTTCGCCCAGGATCACCGACACATAGGTCAGGCCGATGACGACGATCGTGGTGGCGATGGCCTCGGAATACTGGGCCAGGGACGGGATGCTGGCCTCCAGCCAAGCGTCCAGGGCGGCGGCGATGGTGGCCTGACCGTAGGCGCCGGCGAAGATGCCGATCAGCGTGATGCCTACCTGCACGGCCGACAGGAACCGCGTCGGATGCTCGGCCATGTCGAGCGCCAGCTTCGCGCCCCGGTCGCCACGCTCGGCGAAGCCTTGCAGACGCGCCTTCCGGGCCGAGACAACGGCCAGTTCGGACATGGAAAAGACCCCGTTCAGCAGAACGAGGAAGAGGACGACAACGAGCGAGACGAGGATCATGGCCCTTCAGGGTCAAGGACGCGTCGCCGGACGGCGGACCGCGGCCGGCGCGTGGGAAGGGCCGGCGCGCCACTATACAAACAAAAACGCCGCGGCCCATAGAGCCGCGGCGTGATTGGATCAGCCATGCTGGCGTGTGCGGCGGCTCTGATCACCGCCGCCGCGCCTCAGAGCAGCCGGGTCCGGATAACTTGCGACAGGAGGTCGATCATCGAGACGGCCACCACGATGACCAGCACGATGCAGCCGGTCTGGTCGAACTGGAACGCATTGATCGAGTCATAGAGGATCTGCCCGATGCCGCCGGCGCCGATGATGCCCAGCACGGTGGCGGCGCGGCTCGAAGACTCGAAGCGATAGAGGGCGTAGCTGGTCCACAGCGGGGCCACCTGCGGGATCACGCCCCAGACGATCTCCTGCAGCTTGACCGCGCCGGTGGCGCGCACGCCCTCGACCGGCCCCTTGTCGATCGACTCGACCGCCTCGGCGAACAGCTTGGCCAGCACGCCGCCGGTGTTGAACATGATCGACATAACCCCGGCGAAGGGTCCAAGGCCCACGGCGGTGATGAAGATCAGCGCCACCACAAGGTCAGGGATCGAGCGGATCAGGTCCAGCACGCGGCGGACCGGCTGCTGCACCCAGACCGGCGCGATGTTGCGGGCACCCAGAAGGCCCAGCGGGATGGCCACGATGATCGCCAGCGCCGTCCCCCACATCGCCATCTGGATCGTCTGCCACATCTTGCCGATGAACAGGCTCCAATCCATCGACATGAACAGTTCAGGGTCGCTGAACGGCTTGAAGAACAGCTGGGCGAAGCCCTGCGTCTTCTCGGTGTCGGTGAACAGTTGCGGGAACTTGTCGATCTCCGCAGGCTTGAAACTGATGATCAGCAGCAGGATCACCCCGCCCCACAGCAGGGTGTCGAAGGCCAGGGCCGAGGTCGACCGCCTGGGCGGCGGCGGAATCGCCCCTTCAATCTTGGCGGCTTGGCTCATCAAGGACCTCAGTTGGTCGGCTGGGCGACGACGCCCGCCTTGCCCTCGGCGGCCACGCGCTCGGCCTTGACGCCGTCGAGGACCTTCTGAGCGGCGGCGATCTTGGCCTGGTCACCCGCCTCGCGGGCCAGACCCAGCTGTTCGGTCGCTTCCATCTCGCGCACCACCAGCAGGTGGGTGTCGTCGGCCGGCTTGAAGCCGCCGATCGAGAGCCGCTTCAGATAACCACGCTGCTGCTCGGCCTCAGGCGTGTCGCCCTGGGCGTAGGTCAGGAAGAACTGACGCAGCTTCTCCTTCACGACCGGGTCAATGTCCTTGCGCCAGACGATCGGGTCTTCCGGCAGGGTCGGCGACTCCCAGATCACGCGGATCTTGTCGGTGACGCCCTCGCCGCGGGCCTTGGACAGGTTGATGGCGGTGGAGTTATTGGTCGAGGCGTCCAGCTTGCCGTTGGCCACCGCGAACAGGTTGGCCTGGTGGTTGGCGCTGATCACCGTCTTGAAGCAGGTCTCCGGCTTCTTGTTGGCCGGGATGAACACATAGGTCATCGGCGCCAGCGTGCCCGAGGTCGACTTCTTGTCACCGATGCCGAAGTCCAGGGTCTTGTCGCACTTGAGCAGATCCTGGACGGACTGGATCTTGCTGTCGGACGGGACGATGATCACCGACTTATAGCCGTCGGTCCCCGACGGATCGAACGTCCGGGCGAAAACCTCGCCGTTAGACCGACGAACAGCTTCCAGGCCAGACTGGTTGGAGAACCAGCCCAGATCGGTCTGCCCAGCGCCCATAGCCACGATCAGCGACGAGTAGTTGGACGAGAAGAACGGCTTCACCTTGAGGCCGGTCTGCTTCTCCATGTCCTTCAGGATCGGCGTCCAGTAGCTCTCCATGTTCTGGGCCGACTCGGTCGACAGGATCGAGAAGGTCACCTCGTTGTTGGCGGCGGGCGCGTCAGACTTGCCCGAGCAGGAAGCCAGGGCCAGGGCCGAGAGACCCACAAGCGAAGAACGGGCGGCGATCACGAGAGCCGAACGGCGGCTGATCATTGGGGTGCTCCTTCCCAGAACACGTCTTCGAATTCCGGGCCGTAGATATCGATGAGTTTTTCACGCTTCAGGCCCGAAGCCGGACCGTCATAGACCTTCTGGCCGGCTTTCAGGGCCACGACCCGGTCGCAATAGCGCAGGGCGTAGTCCACCTGGTGCAGAGTGACGACGACCGTCAGGCCGTCGCTTTGATTCAGGTCACGAAGGATCTCCATGACCTTGCGCGCCGAGACGGGATCGAGCGAAGCGACCGGCTCGTCGGCGAGGATGATCTTGGCCTTCTGAACCAGCGCCCGCGCGATGGCGCCGCGCTGCTGCTGACCGCCCGACAGGGTGTTGGCGCGCTGAGCCGCGTATTCCGACACGCCGACGCGGTGCAGGGCCGCCATGGCCGCCTCACGCGTCTCCTTGGGCCACCAGCCCAAAAGGCCCTGCATCAGGGGGATCCGCCCCAGCGAGCCCAGGGCCACGTTGCTGAACAGGGACAGGCGGCCCACCAGGTTGAACTGCTGGGCGATGAAGCCGATGCGGACCCGCGCCTTGCGCACCTGGTCGGACACCTTGCCACGCACCTGAACCGGACCGCCGAACGCCGTGATCGTCCCCTCGCCCCCATTTTCCCCGCGCGGCGGGTCAATGGTCTGCAATCCGTCGATCGAGCGCAGAAGCGTGGATTTGCCCGACCCGGAAGGGCCAATGAGCGCGATCATCTCGCCCCGATTCACATCGAGCGAGACGGCGTCCAGCGCGCGGCGAGACCCGAAGGTCTTCGAGGCGGCGCGGATCGAGAGAACAGGGTCCGACGTCATGGTCGGGGCGAATCCTTAACGTGGTTTCAGAGGTTGGGAAATGCGTTCTCCGGTTTGCGGGTCGGACGCAACGCATTTGTGACGGCCAGGCGCGTTTTATCCGACGGAGACGGAGCCTCATCTGTGACGAAAAGCCCCTGTATTTTCAGCCTTGGAGGGCTTCGGAACGGTGAAAACGCGGACACGATCCCCCGACGCGGCCGCCTGGATCAATTCGTCCCGAAACGGGGCCATAAAAGGGTCTTTACATCCCGGATCATTGCCCCTATTTCGCACGGCTCCGGCGGACCCGAAGTCCTCTAAACGCTGCTAACGCCGGCCTGGGTTTAACTTCCAACAGGGGGTTACGTGAATTGCGCACGTACCATTCGCCCCTGGACCTGGTCCGTGAGCGGTCACCGGAACGTCCCGTCGCACTCGTGCGGCCTGGCGCGGTTGCCGTAGCTGCGCGCTGGTTCCAGTCCGAATTTAAAGGTGACGTTTTCTACGCGGTGAAGGCCAATCCTTCGCCGTGGGTGATCCGCGAGCTGGCGCAGGCCGGCGTGCGATCCTTCGACGTCGCGTCGCTGAACGAGGTCGAGCTCGTGGCCAAAGAGGCCCCGGGCTCGCGTATGGCTTTCATGCACCCGGTCAAGAGCCGGGCGGCGATCTCCGCCGCCTACTTCGACCACGGCGTGAAGGCGTTCTCGTTCGACACCCACGAAGAACTGGCCAAGATCCTGGACGCCACGGGCCAGGCCAAGGACCTCAACCTGATCGTCCGCATGGGCGTGCAGGCCGAGGGCGCGGCCTACAGCCTGTCGGGCAAGTTCGGGGTCGAGATGCATAACGCGCCAGACCTTCTGCTGGCCGCGCGCCGCGCGACCCAGGACCTGATGGGCGTCTCCTTCCACGTGGGCAGCCAGTGCATGCGCCCGACCGCCTTCCAAGCGGCGATGGCCCAGGCCTCGCGGGCTCTGGTTCGTGCGGGCGTGCTGGCCGATGTCGTCGACGTCGGCGGCGGCTTCCCGTCGATCTATCCGGGCATGGTCCCGCCGGATCTCTCCGAGTATCTGGCGGCCATCGACCGCGGCTTCGCCGAGATGATGGTCCACGAGACCACCGAGCTCTGGTGCGAACCCGGCCGCGCCCTGGTGGCCGAGGCTTCGTCGCTGCTGGTCAAGGTCGAGCTGAAGAAGGGCGACGCGCTCTATCTGAACGACGGCTCGTACGGCTCGCTGTTCGACGCCGCGCACATGAAGTGGCCGTTCCCGGTCAAGCTGTACCGCAAGAGCGGCGAAGTGGTGGAAGAGGGCCTCAAGCCCTTCCGCTTCTATGGCCCGACCTGCGACAGCGTCGACCACATGCCCGGCCCCTTCTACCTGCCGGAAAGCGTCGACGAGGGCGACTACATCGAGATCGGCATGCTCGGCGCCTATGGCGTGGCGATGAACACCCGCTTCAACGGCTTTGGCGAGACCGACACCGTCGAGGTGCAGGATGCGCCGATGGCCTCGATGTACGGCCTGGCCAAGCGTTCGATCCCGCTCGTCCGTCAGGAGACGGAAGAGCGCAAGATCGTCCGTTTCTCGCGTCCCAAGGGCGCGGCCGGCAAGCGCAAGCGTCGTCGCTGATCCGACACGGTTCGCCAGTAGATCGTTTCTGAGTTAAACACCGCGCGCCGCGCTCGACGTTATCAGACGTCGGGTGCGGTTCGTATTTTCCGCTCCCGCCGGTCGCTCCGTCCCGGTGAAG
>NCDQ01000457.1 GCA_002280275.1 Caulobacter vibrioides
CACCACGCCCAGCGGCTTGTGCATCACCAACACCAGCGGGGCGGGCGGATCCACGGGCGCGCCCCGGATCGTCATGCGCTCGGGCAGGCTTGCGTCGACCGCGATGCGGGCCCCGGCGTCCTTCAGCACGGCGCCGTCCAGCACGACCTTGCCGCTGGCGACCAGGGCCTGGACGTCCTTGCGACTGCCATAGCCGAGGTTGGCCAGCAGCCGGTCCAGGCGCGCCATCAGCGCCTTGCTCATTTCTTGGCCTCGAACACCTTGTAGCCGCCGCCTTCGGCGACCAGTCGCACCTTGGCGAAGCTCTCGCCCAGAATCGCCTCGTAGGGGAGATGGCGGTTGGCCACGATCCACAGCGCGCCGCCTTTGCGCAGGGCCTCCGCAGCGGCGCGAATAAAAGCCTGCCCCAGAGCCTTGTCTTCGCCGCCGCCCTCATGAAACGGCGGATTGCTGACGATGAAGTCGAGATCCTTCAAGCCGGTCTGGCGCGCGTCAGCCCAGACGATCTCCGCCCGAGGATCGGTGACATTGCGCCGGGAGACCTCCACGGCGCGATGGTCCAGTTCGATCAGCGTCAGCTTCGTGACCTTCGGCGAAGCCAGCACATTCAGGGCCAGCAGTCCGATGCCGCTGCCAAGGTCCGCGCCGACGCCGGCGAAGGGCGGCAAGACCTGCAGGAGCGCATTGGTGCCGGCGTCCAGGCGATCCCAGCTGAACACACCAGGCTGCGTCCAGAGCCCGTTTTCGGCGATCTGGCGCGGCGCGCCGGCCGCGATGGCGTCCTCAAGAGCGCTGATGGAACCGGGGCGCAGCGACACGCAGATCCGGTTGTGGCGACGCGCGCTCTCGCCGACCTCGCAGCCCAGCGCCTGCAATTCCTTCTTCAAGCGCAGGCCGCCGCGATCCTTCGGCGCGAACGCCGTCAGGCGGCCGCCGGGCGCTAGGGCGCGCAGCGCGTGCGCCAGCACATACCGCCGCTCGATCGCGCCCGCCGGCGCGCGCACCGTGACGGCGTCGAAGGACGCGTCGGCGACGTGGGTGAGATTCGTGGATCCGACGATCAGGGGCGATAGTTGCAAGGCGTCGGAAGCTGAGGGCGCCAGATCATGATCGGGCTGGCCATAGAGCGCGGTGCGGTTCGCCGACATGCTTGTCCTGAAAGCGTTTTCCGCCTGCGCGGAAGCGTCTGGCGGACAGGGTGTCCAATTTTTCTAATATCCATATTCGGCCGCCCCTGTCCACAAGCGTCCGAAATATTGCGCGATTACAAAGCGCTAGTAGTCTGTCTTTAGCCGCAGCCGTTCTTAACAATCCGTCTCAATGCGGCTCTTTGAGATAGATATATTAACGAGGATTTTCGAGCTCATGGGTTCGATTTCCAGATTGAGCGCGCTTGGGGTCAAGCGAATGACGCGCCCGGGCTTCTATTGCGACGGAGCGGGTCTCTACCTGCAAATCGCCAGGGGCGGAAGCAAGTCTTGGGTGTTCAAGTACTGCCTTGATGGCCGCAAGCGGCAGATGGGCCTAGGCGGCCTCAATGCGATCAGCCTCGCCGAGGCGCGAGAACTCGCGACGGCCGCGCGCAGCTTGAAGGCGCGTGGCATCGATCCAATCGATGCGCGCCAGGAACAGCGCCGCGAACGGCGCCTCGAAAGGGCGAAGGCTGTGACATTCGCCCATGCCGCCCAGGCTTACATCGAGGCCAACCGCGCCGGCTGGAAGAACAGCAAGCACGCTGAGCAATGGAGCGTGACCATCGCCACCTATGTGGCCCCTGTTATGGGGCGCATCTCAGTCGCTGACATCGACACCGGTCTGGTGCTCAAGGCGATCGAGCCGATCTGGAAGTCTAAGCCGGAGACCGCCAGTCGCGTTCGTGGGCGTATTGAAGCCATCTTGGATTGGGCAAAGGTGCGGGGTTATCGTGAGGGCGAAAATCCCGCCCGCTGGCGTGGTCACCTTCAAAAGCTCCTACCGGCGAAGACCAGGGTTCGGGCCGTCCAGCATCACAAGGCTCTGCCATTCCGGCAAATGCCCGAGTTCATGGGGACGCTGCGGTCACAATCCGGGACGGCGCCTTTAGCGCTTGAATTCGCGATCTTGACCGCTGCGAGGACCGGCGAAGTGATCGGCGCGACCTGGGCGGAGATCGACCTGGATCAACAAATCTGGACGATCCCGGCCGGCCGCATGGGCG
>NCDQ01000458.1 GCA_002280275.1 Caulobacter vibrioides
GGCCCTCGGGCCGGGCGGTCTGACCCGCGAACGCGCGGGCTTCGAGGTCCGCGACGTCCACCCCACGCACTATGGCCGGATGTGCCCGATCGAGACGCCGGAAGGCCAGAACATCGGCCTGATCAACAGCCTCGCGACCTTCGCCCGGGTGAACAAATACGGCTTCATCGAGACCCCCTACCGCAAGGTGATCGACGGCAAGGTGACGGACGAGGTCGTCTACATGTCGGCCACGGAAGAAATGCGCCACACCGTCGCCCAGGCCAACGCGGCGCAAAGCGCCGAAGGCAAGTTCACCGACGACCTGATCTCCAGCCGCAAGGCCGGGGAATTCATGCTGAACCCGCCGGACGCGGTCGACCTGATCGACGTGTCGCCGAAACAGCTGGTCTCGGTCGCGGCCTCGCTGATCCCGTTCCTGGAAAACGACGACGCCAACCGCGCCCTCATGGGCTCGAACATGCAGCGTCAGGCCGTGCCGCTGGTGCAGTCCGACGCCCCGCTGGTCGGCACCGGCATGGAAGCCGTCGTCGCCCGTGACTCCGGCGCCGTCGTGATCGCCAAGCGCACGGGCGTGGTCGAGCAGATCGACGGTACGCGTATCGTCATCCGCGCCACGGAAGAGACCGACCCCGCGCGTTCGGGCGTCGACATCTACCGCATGTCGAAGTTCCAGCGCTCGAACCAGTCGACCTGCATCAACCAGCGTCCGCTGGTGAAGGTGGGCGACCGGATCGTCGCCGGCGACATCATCGCCGACGGTCCCTCGACCGAACTGGGCGAACTGGCCCTGGGCCGCAACGCGCTCGTCGCGTTCATGCCCTGGAACGGCTATAACTTCGAAGACTCGATCCTGATCTCCGAACGCATCGTCCGTGACGACGTCTTCACCTCGATCCACATCGAGGAATTCGAAGTCATGGCCCGCGATACGAAGCTGGGTCCGGAAGAAATCACCCGCGACATCCCGAACGTCGGCGAGGAAGCCCTGCGCAACCTCGACGAAGCCGGCATCGTGGCGATCGGCGCCGAAGTCCAGCCAGGCGACATCCTGGTCGGCAAGGTCACGCCGAAGGGCGAGAGCCCGATGACGCCGGAAGAAAAGCTGCTGCGCGCCATCTTCGGTGAAAAGGCTTCGGACGTCCGCGACACGTCCTTGCGTCTGCCCCCGGGCGTCGCCGGCACGATCGTCGACGTGCGCGTCTTCAACCGTCACGGCGTCGACAAGGACGAGCGCGCGCTCGCCATCGAACGCGCCGAGATCGACCGCCTGGGCAAGGACCGCGACGACGAGTTTGCGATCCTGAACCGCAACATCTCGGGCCGTCTGAAGGAACTGCTGATCGGCAAGGTCGCGCTGTCGGGTCCCAAGGGCCTGTCGCGCGGCGAGATCACCGCCGAGAACCTGAGCCAAGTGGCTTCGGGCCTGTGGTGGCAGATCGCCCTGGAAGACGAAAAGGCGATGGGCGAGCTGGAGTCGCTGCGCCGCCTGTTCGACGAAAACCGCAAGCGCCTCGACCGTCGTTTCGAAGACAAGGTCGACAAGCTGCAGCGCGGCGACGAACTGCCTCCGGGCGTCATGAAGATGGTCAAGGTCTTCGTGGCCGTGAAGCGCAAGCTGCAGCCGGGCGACAAGATGGCCGGCCGTCACGGCAACAAGGGCGTCATCTCGCGCATCCTGCCGATCGAGGACATGCCGTTCCTCGCCGACGGCACGCACGTCGACGTCGTTCTGAACCCGCTGGGCGTGCCGTCGCGCATGAACGTTGGTCAGATCTTCGAAACCCACCTGGGCTGGGCCTGCGCCAACCTCGGCAAGCAGATCACCAACCTGATGGAAGACTGGCAGGCCGGCGGTCAGAAGCAGGCGCTCATCGATCGCCTGCGCGACATCTACGGCCCGGACGAAGAGCTGCCGGAAACCGAAGAAGAGCTGATCGAACTGGCCAAGAACCTGGGCAAGGGCGTTCCGATCGCCACCCCCGTGTTCGACGGCGCGCGCATGGACGACATCGAGGACCACCTCGAAATGGCCGGTGTGAACCGCTCGGGTCAGTCGATCCTGTTCGACGGCCTGACCGGCGAGCAGTTCAAGCGTCCGGTCACGGTCGGCTACATCTACATGCTGAAGCTGCACCACCTGGTCGACGACAAGATCCACGCCCGTTCGATCGGTCCGTACTCGCTCGTCACGCAA
>NCDQ01000459.1 GCA_002280275.1 Caulobacter vibrioides
ATCGACCGTCTGCAGTCGGGTCGCGCCAAGGCCCGCATGCCGCGCGCCCTGGTCATCGCCCCGACCCGCGAACTGGCCGACCAGGTGGCCGCCAGCTTCGAGAAGTACGCCAAGGGCACCAAGCTGTCCTGGGCCCTGCTGATCGGCGGCGCGTCGTTCGGCGACCAGGAAAAGAAGCTGGATCGCGGCGTCGACGTGCTGATCGCGACGCCGGGCCGCCTGCTGGATCACTTCGAGCGCGGCAAGCTGCTGATGACGGGCGTGCAATTCCTCGTCGTCGACGAAGCCGACCGCATGCTGGACATGGGCTTCATCCCGGACATCGAGCGCATCTTCAAGATGACGCCGCCCAAGAAGCAGACCCTGTTCTTTTCGGCGACGATGCCGCCGGAAATCACGCGCCTGACCAAGCAGTTCCTGAACAATCCGGTCCGGATCGAGGTGGCGCGTCCTGCGACCACCAACGCCAACATCACCCAGCTGCTAGTGAAGGTTCCCACGTCGGACCCCAAGGCCAAGCGTCTGGCGCTGCGCGCCCTGATCGAAAAGGCCGGCATCGAGACGGGCATCGTGTTCTGCAACCGCAAGACCGAAGTCGATATCGTCGCCAAGTCGCTGAAGGTGCACGGCTATGACGCCGCGCCGATCCACGGCGACCTCGACCAGACCCAGCGCATGAAGACCCTGGCCGACTTCCGCTCGGGCGCCTTGAAGATCCTGGTGGCCTCGGACGTCGCCGCGCGCGGCCTCGATATCCCCGCCGTCAGCCACGTCTTCAACTATGACGTCCCGCACCATGCCGACGACTACGTCCACCGCATCGGCCGCACGGGCCGCGCGGGCCGGACGGGCATCACCTACATGCTGGTCACGCCGGCCGACGACAAGGGCTTCGACAAGGTCATCAAGCTGATCGGCTCGACGCCCGACGAAGAGAAGCTCGACCTCGACTACTCCAACGCCGTCACAGTGAAGCGCGAAGGCGACCGCAAGCGCGGTGGCCGCGACCGTGACCGTGGCGAGCGCGGCGAACGCAGCGAGCGTCCCGCGCGTGGACGCGCTCGCGGTCGAGATCGCGCCGAAGAAGCGGCCGATGCCTGCGTCGAGTCTATTACTGAAGTCGCTGAGGCGTCTGCGGTCGCCGAAGAGCGCCCCACGCGTGAACGCCGCCCGCGGCGCGAGCGGGAGCCCAAGGCCGCCGCGCCTCCGCCGGCTCCGGTCGAAGCCGAGCGTCCGGCCCGCGTCGAGCGTCCCGAACGCCCAGTGCGTGGTGTTCAGCCGGTCCGTGACCGCGACGACGACGACCGCCGCGTGGTCGGCTTCGGCGCCGATGTGCCCGCCTTCCTGGCTCGCCCGCCGCGCAGCAAATAAGATCGGCGCAAGTCTGTCGACGATTACGAAGGCGTCGGACCGTTGTCCGGCGCCTTTTTTCCGTGGGGTTGAGCGCGGTTAAAGCGCCGCGTCCACGAAGCCCAGCAGGTCGTTCAGGTCCGGCCGGAAGGCGAACCTGAAGCCCCGCCTGAGGCGCGCAAGCAGCGGCGCCGCGCGGGCTGGACAGGGCGAGGCGCAGACATAGCCACGCCACTCGACACCCACCTGACGACACGCCGCCCTCACCCACTGGCTGGTGAAGTTCGTCGGCTGAATTTCGATCACCCGCGCGCCCCGCGACAAGAACACCGCGTTGGCCAAAGCCGCGCCGCTGGCGCCGACGATGATCTCGGCGTCGCGCATCATGGCCACTTGCGCGCGCGCGCTCAGAGTTTCGGGACGCACGATCTTGAAACCTCGAGCCCGCAAGGCGCGCTCGAAGGCCGCCTCATCAACCATCACCCGCATCGACTGACCCCGCCGGGACAGATAAATCCGCCGCGCGCCGGTCCCTTGGGGCGCGTTCGCCACGATCCGCTCGGCCAAGGTCGCCAGCAGACCGTTCGGGTTATGCAGAAAGTGATCCATGCTGGTCGCGAACACCGCCCGTCCGAGACGCACGGCCGGAGCGTCGATTTCCTGGGGCGTGACCCCGGGCGCAGCCAGAGCGATCAGGTCGCGCTGCCAGTCCTTCAGGCGCGGCGCCAGCAGCGGCGCGTCATGGAGAAGGCCTGCCTGCTCCAAGGCCAGGATCGACGGCAGGGCGTCGATGACGAAGTGTCCGTAGTTGAAGCCCGCGCCCCAGGGCACGAACACTGC
>NCDQ01000460.1 GCA_002280275.1 Caulobacter vibrioides
GGGAGACCCGGATGGATGGAAAGAATGTCTTGTCGTCGGAGGAAAACTCCAGGTAGCCGAGATCGGCAAGGCTGCGGAGTAGCGCCGCAGTGCTGGAATGTGGATAGCCTAGCGCCAAGGCCACGTCCTGGATATGCGCAGGCCTGCGGACTTCGTCGAAGTATTCAAAAATTTCCAGGGTCCGGGCGGCGGACTTAACGACGGACTGGTCAGGTTTTGGCATGCATTCGAATCCTTGGGGCCGCTCAGATCGTGAGCGCCGCCCGGGTTCCCTCCTCGATGGCCCGCACCGCATCCAGACCAGCAGCGTCTCGCGCGCCGCCGACCAGCGAATATGGAACCCGCCCAGCCGCCAGCGCCGGGGCGATTCCGGCTTGCGGCTCCTGGCCGATGCATAACACGAACGTGTCGGCCACGACCAATCGAGGGATGCCGCCCACTGTGATATGCAGGCCCTCCAACGAGAGATGTCCATAGACGACATCCCCGGTCATGGCGACACCGCGGCGCGCCACCTCCTGGACGTTGGCCCAACCGCGCGTCTTGCTCAGGCCCGCGCCGAATGCTGATCCCGGCTTGCGCTGGAAGATCGTGACCCGTCGGGCCGCCGGCCAGGACGTCGGCGGCCGCTGCAGGGCGCCGCGCTCGGTAAAGGCCGTGTCGATCCCCCAATCCCGGGAGAACCCCTCAATGTCGGGCTCCGTGGGATCGCCCGCGCCAGTCGGATGCGCCAGCAGTTGAGCCACGTCGAAGCCAATGCCGCCCGCGCCCAGGATCGCCACCGTGTCGCCCGCTCGTTCGGGCATTTCGATGGCCTGCGCATAGGTGAGCACACGAGGGTCGTCCACCCCGACCGAGTCCAGGGCTCGCGGCTCCACGCCGGTGGCCAGGATCACATGATCGTAGGCGGCGGCGAGAAGCTCCTGCGCGCGGGCAAGCGTTCCCAACCGCACTTCGACCCCGAGCTCGGACAGCCGCGCGCCGTAATATCCGATGGTTTCGGCATAGTCCTCCTTGCCCGGAATCCGCCGCGCGAGATTGAACTGCCCGCCGATCCGCTCTGACATCTCGAACAGGGTGACCCTGTGGCCCCGCTCCGCGCTCGTCACCGCCGCGGCCAGGCCCGCGGGCCCCGCGCCAACGACCGCGACACGCTTGGGTTCGATCGGCCCCGCGACATCGCCGAATTCGGCCTCGCGGCAGGCGGCGGGATTGACCATGCAGGTCGTGAGCTGGCCGGTGAAGGCGTTGTCCAGGCAGGCCTGATTGCAGCCAATGCACACATTGATCGCGGCGCGGCGCCCGGCCCGGGCCTTGGCGACGAAGTCGGGATCGGACAGGAAGGGCCGTGCCATTGAAACCATATCGGCGTTGCCGTCGGCGATCAGGCGGTCGGCAAGCTCCGGGGTGTTGATCCGGTTCGACGCCACGACCGGCAAGTTGAGATGGGACCTGAGCCGTGCCGCGGCCCACGCGAAAGCTCCGCGGGGCACCATGTGGGCGATGGTGGGGATCCGCGCCTCGTGCCAGCCGATCCCTGTATTGACCAGGTTCGCGCCGGCGGCCGCGACCGTCTTGGCCTGATCGACCACCTCGTCGAAGGTGCTGCCACCCTCCACAAGATCGAGCAACGACTGCCGGTAGACGAGAATAAACTCATCACCGCAACGAGCGCGGACCGCCCGGACGATCTCGGCAGGGAGCCGCCGGCGATTGGCTGCAGAGCCCCCCCAGTGATCGGTGCGCTGATTGGTCCGCGGCGCCAGGAACTGGTTCAGCAAGTAGCCTTCCGAACCCATGATCTCCACCCCGTCGTAGCCAGCCTCCTTGGCCAGCATCGCGGCGTTCGCGAAGTCCTCGATCGTGGCGAGAATCTCCTCCTCGGTCAGCTCGCGCGGCGTCAGCGGGTTTATTCGGGAGGCGATCGGCGACGGGGCGACGAGGCCCTCGTGACGCGCATAGCGCCCCGCGTGGAGGAGTTGCAGGACGATGAGTCCGCCCGACTGGTGCACAGCGGACGTGATGCGGCCGTGTCCCGCCACGGCGGCCTCACGCATCACCGCGCCGTTCCGGCCCAGCCGGCCAGCCTCATTGGGCGATACGCCACCGGTTACGATCAGACCCGCGCCGCCTTGCGCCCGTCGGGCGAAGAACCGAGCCTGCCGATCGTATCCATCCGGCGCCTC
>NCDQ01000461.1 GCA_002280275.1 Caulobacter vibrioides
GCTGGCCTGGCGCGCCGCGCGGAGCTGGCGCTCATGAGCATGCTGTGGACGCTGAACGGCCTTTCCGTGCGCCAGGAGCGCAAGACCGTGGTCGAGGCGGCCTCGCTCTTGGTCTCGTCTGGAGAGCTCGTCGGGGTGGTTGGCCCCAACGGCGCGGGCAAGACCAGCCTTCTGCGTGGGGGGCTTGGACTTTTGCCGGCGGCTACGGGCGAGGCGCTTCTGTCGGGGCAGTCGGTGGCCCATCTTCCGCCGGCCGCGCGTGCGCGTTTGGTCGGCTACCTGCCGCAGGACCGCCGGGTGGCCTGGAACGTGCCGGCGCGGATGGTCGCGGCCCTCGGCGCCGGCGACCTCCCCGAAGCGCAGGCCGACGCCCTGGCGCTGGACCGCCTGGCGCGCGTCGGGGCGGGAGACCTCGCCGATCGCGGGGTGCTGGACATGTCGGGCGGCGAGCGGGCGAGGGTGCTGCTGGCGCGCCTCTTGGCGACGCGCGCGCCGCTGCTGGTGGCCGACGAGCCGGTGGCGGGCCTGGATCCCGACGCCCAGTTGCTGACTCTGGATCTGCTGCGGGGGGAGGTCGAACAGGGCTCGGCGGTCGTCGTCACCCTGCACGACCTGGGCCTGGCCGCGCGGACCTGCGATCGGATCGTCGTGATGTCGCGCGGACGGATCGTGGCGGACGCACCGCCGCGCGAGGCGCTATCCCCCGCGATCCTCGCCGAGGTGTTCGGGCTGGACGGCGCCCTGATCGAGACTGAGGCTGGCCTCGTTCTGGCGGCCCGCCGCCGCGCTTGATGACTAGGGCTGTGCGCTGACCGTTTCGGCCGAGGCGACCGACGGGGTGTAGACATAGCCGCCCCGCTTCAAGTCTGACGACAAGGTCAACGGCGTGACCCCGCCGTTGAGGCGCGCCCGGTAGACCATCGTTGTCTCCAGCGTCCGCATCACATAGTTGCGGGTCTCGGAGAACGGGATGCACTCGATGAAGTCGAGCGGGTCAGTGGACGCGCCGCGCGGGTCGCCGCACTGGTTCGTCCACTGGGCCGGACGCCCAGGGCCGGCGTTATAGGCCGCCGACGCCATGATGTATGAGCCGCTGAAGGTCTTGATCATGTCGCCCAGGTAAACCGAACCCAGCCGCATGTTGTAGGAGGCGTCGCGAAGGCGATCGATCGAGTGCGGCTCGCCCAGCTTGCGCGCGACGAGCGAGGCCGTGGCCGGCATCAGTTGCATCATGCCGCGTGCGCCGACGCTTGAGCGGGCGGCGGGATCGAAATTGCTCTCCTGGCGCGAGATCGAATAGACGAAGGCCGTTTCGGCCGCGCCGGGACTGGGCGTGAAGTGGTGGTCCAGCAGCGGATAGCCGCGCTCGGGCAGGATGAACCCGCGCTGGGCGGCGGTGCGCACAGCGCGCATCGCCAGGTCCTGGTCGCCATAGCCGCGCGCCATGTCGACCAGCAGCGCGGTCTCCTCGGCGTTGGGCAGGGTGTCGTCGATATAGAGCACGAGGCTGCGGAAGAGGTCCCGCGCGCCGATATCGGCCAGCATCCGCGCCGCGCGGACTTGCTCACGGCCGTAGAAGCGGGCGCGGTCGGCCTGGGTGATGACCGGATCGCGCTCCAGCCGCAGCTCGCGGATCCCCGCCTTCTCGGCGGCCAGTTGGCCATAGAAGGTGGTGATATGGCGCGCGCCCTCAGCGTAGAAGGCTTGAGCCGCGATCGGGTCGCCCTGCGCTTCGGCCGCGCGACCTTGCCAGTAGAGCGCCCGGCCGCGGGTGATCGGCGAGGCGCCGACGGCGGCGATCTGGGCGAAGTGACCGGCGGCGGCGTCGGCGTCGCGCAGCCGGGTCAGGGCGATCCAGCCGGCGTAGAACTCCGACTCGGCGATATCGGCGGGCGCGAGCGCTTGCGTGTTGTAGGCCGCTGCGTAGGCGCCGCGGCTGTCGCCGCGCGCCGACGATCAGCAGTTTACGCTCGCGCCAGATCGCGCTCGAGGCCACGTCGGTCGGCGGCGCCGGGAAGTTGGCGACCATGGGCAGGGCCAGGGTGTCCATGCCCTTGCGGCGCAGATAGGCGGCGCGCTCGAAGACCACGCCGGGCAAGGCCTGCAGGTCGGGCGTCAGGTTGTTGTAGAGGTCGTTGGCGCTGGCCGAGTTCGCCCGATAGGCCATGCGGACGCGGGCGGCGGCCTGCTGGGTGTCTGACAGCATCGCGACCATTTCGCGGGCCGCCGGACCTTGTTGGCCATAGAGCAGGATATCGGCGCGGCGGACATAGTCGTCAGGGGTCAGCATCGCGCCGAAGCGGGCGATCATGCTGCGCTGGGCGTCGGCTTCGAACACCTTGTCGCGGAACGTGCGGCGAATAAGGTCGGTGGCCAGCTGGGTCTGGCCCGTGGCTTGATAGGCGCTGGCCAGGGCCATGGCGCCCTCGGCGGTGGTCGGCTGGACGCCGCCGAACCAGGCGATCATCCGCGCCGGATCAAGGCCTGACGTGGAAAGAGCCTTCTCGGCGGCCGCATCGCGCCGGGCGCCACGCGGCCAGCCGGCCAGATCCCGTCGCGCGGTGTCCAACTCAAAGAAGCTCAGCGCCTCGGCGTTGCTATCCACCAGCTGCCATTGGGCGATCTTCTTGGCGACGGGGTCCTGCAGGCTGTCCATGGCCATGCGCGCGCCGGAAACGTCGCCGCGCTTGGCGGCCGCAAGAGCGGTCTGCAGATTGGCCGAGTCGGTGTCGCTAAGCGCGGCGCTGACGGCGGTGGGGGGCATGGTGATCAGGCTGGGCGC
Organism: Caulobacter vibrioides; assembly: GCA_002280275.1. Classification (GTDB taxonomy): domain Bacteria; phylum Pseudomonadota; class Alphaproteobacteria; order Caulobacterales; family Caulobacteraceae; genus Caulobacter; species Caulobacter vibrioides_A. The sequence goes on from NCDQ01000461.1 coordinate 2,783, forward strand.
GGTTTGCGCGGAGGCGTAGGAGGTCGTCGTCTGGGCGTCAGCGGCCCCGACCACGGTCACGATGCAAGCTCCACCGAGCAAGAGTCGGCGCATTCCTGAAACCAAAACGCTCTCCTTGCGGTCCTTGTGAGACCTCATACTCGAATTCGTCCGTAAGCCCTATGGGACGATTCAGGCCTCAATAGGGTTCTTAAAGTCGGGCCGCGGGCTTGACCCGGAGGGCTTGGCCCATCAAATCGCACCTGCTCCATTGATCCGCGCCGAGAGCCGGTTGCGGGACGGCGGGGCAGGGACATATTGTCCGCCCCCATCGTTCCGCCGCAACACATGCGGCTCCATCCTCACGGCAATTTGCAAGTCATGGTCCAGTCTCACTTCAAGGGCGTCATTCCGGCCCTCGTCACGCCGTTCCGGGACGGTGAGGTGGACGAGAAAGCCTTCGTCGCGCTGGTCGAGCGCCAGATCGTCGGCGGCGTGCACGGCCTGGTCCCTGTTGGCACCACGGGCGAGACCTCGACGCTGTCGCACGAAGAGCACCGCCGCGTGGTCGAGCTTTGCGTGAAGACCGCTGCGGGCCGCGTGCCCGTGATCGCGGGCGCGGGCAGCAACTCCACGGATGAGGCGATCGAGCTGGCCCGTCACGCCAAGACCGTCGGCGCCGACGCGTGCCTGGTGGTGACGCCATACTACAATCGTCCCAGCCAAGAGGGCATGTACCAGCACTACAAGGCGATCAACGACGCCGTAGAGCTGCCGATCTTCGTCTACAACGTGCCGGGCCGCACCGGCGTGGACATCAGTAACGAGACCCTGGCGCGCCTGGCCAAGCTGCCCAACATTGTCGGCATCAAGGACGCCACGGGCGACCTCACCCGGATCAGCTTCCAGCGTCTGATGTGCGGTCCCGAATGGGTGATGCTGTCGGGCGATGATCCGACCGCGCTCGGCTACATGGCCCATGGCGGCCATGGCGTGATCTCGGTGACGGCCAATGTCGCGCCCGACGCCTGCTCGACCTTCATGAACGCCTGCATGCAGGGCCAATGGGAGAAAGGCCTCTATTGGCAGGATCGCCTGGTGCGCCTGCACAAGGCCCTGTTTCTGGATTCCTCGCCGGCGCCGACGAAGTTCGCTATGGCCCAGCTGGGCCTGTGCACGGAAGACGTGCGTCTGCCGATCACGCCCTGCGCGGAGGCCGTGCGCCCCGCGATCCTGGAGGCCAAGATCGAGCGGCTGCTGGCTCGGCGGGCGCGCTTCGACTACTTCATCGAGGAGACGTTCGAGGCCGGCATCATGCTGACGGGCACCGAGGTGAAGAGCCTACGGACCGGACGGGCGAACATCGCCGAGTCTTACGCTTCAGTGGAAGGGCGTGAGATCGTGTTGATCAACGCCGACATCCCGCCCTACGGCCACGCCAATCGCTTCAACCACGAGCCGCGTCGTCACCGGAAGCTGCTGCTGCACCGTCGTCAGATCGACAAGCTGATCGGCGCAGTTCAGCGCGAAGGCCGCACCCTGGTGCCGATCAAGCTCTATTGGAACGAGAAGGGTCTCGCCAAACTTGAGGTGGGTCTCGCCAAGGGCAAGAAGCTGCACGACAAGCGCGAGACCGAAGCGGCTCGCGACTGGCAGCGCGACAAGGCGCGTCTGATGAAGGGCGATCGCGGCGACTGAGCCGGCGTTTAGCCCAGCAGGAAAAAGCCAAGCGCCAAGCCCAGAGCAAACGCTCCGGCGCTGACGATCAGGTAGGTTCGAACCTCGGTCCGCAGAGTCGTACGCGTTGTCTGGGCCATACTCGGCTCCGCTTGGCCGCCCCCCGGCGGCAAATCAGTCCCTGAACCGTAGGGTAACCCTAACGGCGGTCCAGAATTGTCAACGATTGTAAAGTCACGGCGCGGAACGCCTCACGCCGCTTGCGGCAGCTCGTACACCCGGGAGGGCACGCCTTGTTCGAAGAGGTCGTCGCAGATGGCGAGGGCCTGCTGGTAGGCCGTCTCGACCGTTTCGAAGCGACCGGCCAGCCGGCCGCCCTCCGTGACGATCCAGCCTTCGGAAACGTGAGCAATCTCGATACGCTGGCAATGCGCGGCGTCTAACATGACGACGGGCTCCCTGAAGTGGAAACGCGCCTCTGGGGCTGTGTACGGAACGTCCTTAACGCGCGTTAGCCCCATTTCATTGTCAAAGATTGTAAAGTTGATAGCGGTACCTTGCTGGCGTTTGAGCGCTCATGCGCCAGGTCCTGACGCCGCTGAATACTTCAGGCTAGCCGTTCTCGAGCGCCAGCAAGGCTAAGGTCGCCAGCCAATGCTCGCCCATATAGTCGCCCGAAATGTGCGGCACGGCCGCCGCGAGATGGTTCATCGCCGCGTTGACTGCGTGGGCCTGGGCCGGATCGTGCTCCGACATCGATCCCGCC
>NCDQ01000462.1 GCA_002280275.1 Caulobacter vibrioides
TTAAATTAACTCTCCGGCAAAGTGGCCGAAGGGTTTCACCGGCGGACTCCCGCCAAAGACGTTCGAATACGCCAGTGTTGGCGTGGAGGGGCTCATGCGCGTACTGTTGATCGAGGATGACAGCGCGACGGCGCAGACCATCGAACTGATGCTGAAGTCTGAAGGCTTCAACGTCTATACGACGGATCTGGGTGAAGAAGGCGTCGATCTGGGCAAGATCTACGACTACGATCTTATCCTGCTGGACCTCAATCTTCCGGACATGAGCGGCATCGATGTTCTGCGCACCCTGCGGGTCGCGAAGATCAACACGCCGATCATGATCCTGTCGGGCTCGTCGGAAATCGACACCAAGGTCAAGACCTTCGCCGGCGGCGCCGACGACTACATGACCAAGCCGTTCCACAAGGACGAGATGATCGCCCGCATCCACGCGGTGGTCCGTCGTTCGAAGGGCCACGCCCAGTCGGTCATCAAGACCGGCGACATCGTGGTCAACCTGGACGCCAAGACGGTGGAAGTGAACGGCAACCGCGTTCACCTGACCGGCAAGGAGTACCAGATGCTGGAGCTCCTCTCCCTGCGCAAGGGCACGACCCTGACCAAGGAAATGTTCCTGAACCACCTGTACGGTGGCATGGACGAGCCGGAACTGAAGATCATCGACGTCTTTATCTGCAAGCTGCGCAAGAAGCTGGCCGCTTCGGCGCACGGCAAGCACCACATTGAGACGGTCTGGGGCCGCGGCTATGTGCTGCGCGACCCGAACGAGCAGGTCAACGCCGCCTGAGTCGTCGGAACTCAGGCAGCGCATCGGTAGAACTCACCCAGAAGCGCCCACCCAAAAGGTGGGCGTTTTCTATTTTAAACCATAAGGTTACGCTTCGCCGACCCGCGAATGGGAACCTTGGTCGTGACAAAATGACAAAGGCGCGGAATAGTCCGTTCCGCCGAGCGCGAGGGCAGACGCGGTCCGGCGCAACGCTTGCTGGGGGCTTCCCAGCCGTGTCATTTTGGCTTACGCGGCATCGACACCGACGGGGGACCGATGCAAGAATTCGATCCACGACGTAGCGCTACGCGCTGGGCGCCGCGAGTTTTCACCGCGGTCGCCGGCCTGCTGGCCCTGGGCCTGGGCTGGAAGCTGACGGCCAATGACGCCGTCGCCCCGCTCGCCAAGGCGCCGCTTGATCCGGCCGCGCTCGTGGCCTTGCAACACATCGCCTTCGCCAGCGCCGAGGCCCAGCCCGGCTTCGAGCGTCCCGAGAACATCGAGGTCAAGGTCCGCCCCGGCGAGACGCTGCAGGGCGCGGTGCTGCGCACGGGCGTCGCGCCCGAAGAGGCTCGTCAGGTTGTGGCGACGCTGCAAGGCGCCATCGACACCGTCAACATCAAGGCCGGCATGGCCTTCGAGGCCGCCGTCGCCCAACGCCGCAGCGAGCGAGGCCCGGCGCGTCTGGTTGGCCTGTCGATGCGCACCAGCCCGTCCTCAACCCTGACCGTCTCGCGCACCTTTGACGGCGCCCTGCGTCTGCGCGAGATGGAAGAAGAGGTCCGCGAAGAGCAACAGGTGGCCTGCGGCGAGATGAACGGCTCGTTCTACGAGAGCGTGGCCAGTGTCGGCGGCACCCCGGCGGTGATCAGCCAGGCGGCCAAGCTGTTCTCGCACAAGATCGACTTCTCGCGCGACATCAAGGAAGGCGACCGCTTCTGCCTGATCTTTGATCGCAAGGTCACCGAGAGCGGCCGCACCATCGAGGCCGGCGACCTGGAATACGCCGAGGTCAAGGGCCAGAAGTTCTACGCCTTCGATCGCAAGGGCGAGGACGGCAAGAGCCAGTTCTTCGACGAGACCGGCAAGAACATCAAAGGCTTCCTGCTGCGCACGCCGGTCGACGGCGCGCGGATCACCTCGAAGTTCGGCCTGCGTCGTCACCCGATCCTGGGCTACAACCGCGCCCACCAGGGCGTGGATTTCGGCGCAGGCATGGGCACGCCGATCCTGGCCGCCGGCGACGGCGTCGTTCTGGAGGCGCGCCGCTGGGCCGGCTATGGCAACTGGCTGCGCATCCGCCATTCGGGCCAATGGGACACCGGCTATGCGCACATCTCGCGCTACGCCAAGGGCATCAAGCCGGGGACGCGGGTGCGTCAGGGGCAGGTCGTGGCCTATGTCGGCTCCACG
>NCDQ01000463.1:0-1972 GCA_002280275.1 Caulobacter vibrioides
TCATGATCAAACAATCGCGCAACTCTGGGGGGAGGGCCAGCATGATCTGCTTTAGGGTGAGCGCCATCTCCTGGGTTGCCGCCGTCGATTGCGTCGGGAACGCGCCACGGTACGTGGCGTAGTCGTTCTCGCGCGCTTCCTTGCGCATACGATCTGTCGCCAGGTTGCTGGCGACGCTCAGCAAGAACGCCTTGGGATAGCGCACCTTGCCTTCGGCCTCTTGGGCGGCGGCGCGAAGATAAGTCTCGTGCGCGAGGTCATCGGCCATGTCGCCATAGCGCTTGCGAAGCGTGCGGCGGAACCACGCATCGTAGCGCTGGAATAGCGTGTCGAGGGCCACGGCGAGACTGGAGCGCACGGGCGCGGGAGGGAAAAAGCCATCCATCGGACGATCCACCAGAGATTGCCCCACAGAATCTCGCATAAAATGCGTCAAATAAAGTCTTATTATCTATAAATACGTCAAATTGCTTCCTCTGGTGTCGAGCGAAGCGCCCCGAAACTGACGCAGTCAGTGGTCGGGGATTGCGTTTAATGTCGACGTTGCGTCGCCAAGTGGGAGCCCTGGTTCGCCATCACCGCGAACGCATGGACATCACCCAGGCGGAGCTCGGTGATCTCGTCGGCAAGTCCATGGAAACGATCGGTCGAATTGAACGCGGCGCCACTGCTCCCAGCCTCGCGCTTCTTGAGAAGTTGGCCCTTGCGTTGAAGGTTGAACCAAGGGACTTGCTTGGCGCAGGCGGCTACGCCGCCAAGTCTAAGAAAGACTATCCGCTGGCGAAGCTGCTTGATCGGCTCGCGGGGCTTTCCGACGAAGACATAGATAAAGCTGACAGGCTTTTGACGATCGCCATGAGCTGGAAGTCGGCAGACTGAGCTGCGTAAATTTCGGCAACGAAGCTTGTGATCTGGCGCAGCATTCCTCTCTCAGGCCCAACATCGTTGCAGCTAACCGATCTAACAGTTGCGCCAGGCGAGCAATCCATCTGGCGTCGGCGACGATCTCCTAGGTCCACTTTATCGTCTTGTGGCGCCATGTGCGAATGGCTGCGTCGCCCCTCAGTTTGGGCTCTGATCGGCCGCCGGACGGTGGCGACGGCGGCGGCTGGCGCGCGTTCTTAGGTCTGACGGTGCCCAGCCTTTGCTGGGAATTCCTCCGCCGCAATGCCGCCTATTACGAACACTTCGGAGACCTGGCGCGCGGCGTTGGAAGCTTGGATAGGCGCTGGGGGTTGGCCGCGCCGGCCGATCCCGAACTTGCGGCTGATGACGCGCGCGTGGTGTGGCGAGCCGACGTTGCGCCGGGCGTGGTCGTGCCGGTGGAGCGCCGGTCCTTCGGCCGGCCGAAAGCGCTACCTCGAGCCGACTATGAGCCGATTGAGGGCGCGGATGGTCGCCATCTTAGGTTTCCGAGCGGCCTGCAAGTCCAGTTGCGCGGCGAGGCGACGCCCACTGGACCCCTGATGGTCGTGCTGGCCTACGACAGTGACTTCAACCTCCGTGTGCGCGCCGTTGACGCCCTACGCAGGGCGGCGGTGACGGACACGCCGCCCAGGTCGCGCTTGAGCGCCGACCAACGGGCGCGGCTCGCCCGCAGCCTTTTCGCGCTCGACGCTTCGCTCAAAGCGCAGAGCTATCGCGACATCGCCGCTGGTCTCTTTGGCGATATGGGCGACGGCGCCGACTTCAAGGCCTCGTCGGTGCGAGACGTCACGATCCGGCTGGTGCGCCGAGGCCGGAACCTGATGATGGGCGGCTATCTGAAGCTTCTGAAAGCCGGCTTCTAGGGTGGCGAATTCCGCCCAGGGCTGTCTTCGCCATCCATGATCCAGTCGTTCCCGCGCCAGGCTTTTCCCAGGCCGCCACCCGATGTCCGGGGCTTGCCGGCGGTTCCCTGAGGGTCAGAGCATGTCACCCAACGATCTTCCGCTTTCCGAGCGCCTGTTGGTGGCGCCCGAGGCGGCCAAAC
>NCDQ01000463.1:2031-4214 GCA_002280275.1 Caulobacter vibrioides
CATCGCTGCTATGGCACTGGTCCGGTCTACCGCAAGAACGGCGGACGGATCGTCTACACACTCGCCGATCTGGAGGCGTGGTCGCGGCGTGGCGAGCGGCGCTCGACCAGCGACCAGGCCGCCGTAGTGACGCCGCCGGCCAAGCAGCATGCCGCCCTTGCGCCGGCCTACGCACGGCGTCACGGCGATGACTAAGCGCCCGACTACCAGCGTCACCCGCGTGGAATTGGTCTTCCTCAAGGACCGGATCGAGCGCTGGATCCGGTTTGGCCGGCCGATCGGCGAGCAGGTCCATGATCGTCGGCGGCGCGCGGTGATGTTCGCGCCCGGCGCGGTCTTCGCCTTCGTGCGATGGCGAGCAGGGGATTACGGCACGGTCGATTCCCGCATCGCCATCCTGCAGGCCGTCGCGCCCGGAGCGCCGTTCACCACCTATCCTGAGGTGTCACCCGGCGCGGAAATCCTGCTCGACGTGGCGGGCTGGACCAGGGTCCAGAGCGTGCTCGAAGCGATCGATGGCGTGGAGCGGGTCGGCGTCCGGCCGGATCTCGCGGCACCAGACTATTGGCGCCATGTCGGCGCGCGCGTGGGGGCGGGCCTAGCGCCCCGGGTCTATTCCCGTCGTCGACATCGCGCCTGGCTGCTGCGGCGGATGTTCCTATGATGGCCGCCGGCAGAAAGCTTCCCTTGATCGCGGTGGCCGCCACCGGATGTCTGTTGGTCGGCGTGGGAGGAGGCGATCGCTTCGCGCCCCGCCTGTTGTTCAACACCACGGCCAGCGCCCCCTTGGGCTTCTATCTCCTGCGTCCTGGAGCGCCCGTGGTCGGCGAGTGGGTGGCCATCAAGCCGCCGCCGGACCTGGCGCGATGGTTGGCGATCCGTCACTACCTCCCCCTGAACGTGCCGCTGCTCAAGCAGGTGGCCGCGCTCCCTGGGCAGGACGTCTGCGGACGGGGCGGCGTCCTGTCGATCGACGGCGAGCCGGTGGCGCGCGCGCGGGCGAGTGATCGGCGGGGCAGGGCGCTGACCCCATTCCAGGAATGCCGCCGTCTTGTCGCCGGCGAGATCATGCTCGTCAATGCGCAGCCAGATAGCCTCGACAGCCGCTACTTCGGGCCTCTTCCGCTCGTTGGGCTCGTCGGTCGGGCGCGCCCGCTGTGGACGTGGGAGGCGCGGAGATGAGGCGACCTTCCATCCTTTCCTTGTTCGGTCGGTTTGCCAGTCCTTTCCTCGTCCCGGTCAAGATCATGTCAGCGGCCGGGCGCGGGCGGGGTCAAGGGCGGCCGGCAGGCCGGCGCGTCTCGCGCCTTGCCCTTGACGCCGACAAGCCCGGCTGCACGCTCGTTGTGACCGAGACGACAGGGAAAACTCCGCGCGCTTTGCGCGCGTCCGCAGCCTTGATTGCGGCCTTTGGCATCTTGGCCTCAGGCGCATCCGCCTCCGCGCGACAGGCAGCCGCTCCTACTGGGCTCCAGGCCGAGTTCGGCTCTCCGATCGCGCAGGCCGTGTCGGAGGCGGCGTCGCGTTTTGGGCTGCCCGAAGCCTGGATCTACGCGGTGATGCGCCAGGAAAGCGGCGGTCGAGCCGACGCGGTCTCGCCCAAGGGCGCGATGGGCCTGCTACAACTGATGCCGGCGACGTGGCGTGAACTGACGCTGGAACTTGGCCTCGGAAACGACCCCTACGATGTTCGGGCCAATGTTCTGGCTGGCGCAGCCTACCTGCGCCGCATGTATGACCGGTTCGGATCGCCGGGCTTCCTGGCCGCCTACAATGCTGGCCCCCAGCGCTACGCCGACCACCTGACTGGCGCGCAGCCCTTGCCGCTGGAGACCAGACTCTATGTCCAGCGGGTGGCTCCCTTGCTGCTCGGACAGTCCAGCACGCATCGGCCTGCAAGTGCGATGGACCCGCGCGGCGCAAGCCTCTTCGTTCGGTCCGGTCACTTGGATGAGGGTCGGCAGGGCCAGGGCGGTGAGCAATCTCCGCACATGGGTCTGTGGCCATGACCATGCGTGGCTGGCGGGAAGTTGACGCAGGCGTGGGCGTCGAAAAGAGGGGCTGGAACGCCGCTGGGGAGGGAAGTAAGCGTCCGGCCGCTGCACGTCGGTCAGGTGTTGACGTGATTTCCGCTCTTCCAGGCCCAGGGCAGCAGCTCGTCGAGGCGGTTGACGGGGTGGCCG
>NCDQ01000049.1:0-15365 GCA_002280275.1 Caulobacter vibrioides
ACGGCCTCGTCTTCTGGTGCGTGTCCGATAACCTGCGCAAGGGCGCGGCGCTGAACGCGGTGCAGATCGCCCAGCTGCTGCATGACAAGGGCCTGCAGAAGCGCAAGGTCCTGGCCTAAGGACGGTCCCCGCCGTCCTTCGCCCCGCGGAGGACGGCGGATTTCCTGGGCGCCGGTCCAGAATTTCCCAATCCTTCGCAAGATGCGGGGGGACGGCGGGCTTCCTACTTGCGAGAAGCCTTCCGAAAGGTCCGGTCACATGCCTCCCAGTTCCGCGGCCGAGAGCCGGTCAGCCTATTTCGCCGGCGTCGGTTGTTACCTGCTGTGGGGCTTCCTGCCGCTCTACTTCCATCTGCTGGCCAAGCTCGGCGTCTCCTCGTGGGAGATGATCGCCCACCGCTCGCTGTGGTCGGTCCTGTGGGCGCTGGGTCTCGTGCTGATCGCAAAGCAGGCCGGACAGGTCGCCGAGGTGTTGCGTCAGCCCAGGACGCTCGGGGTTCTCGCCTTGTCGACCCTGGCGATCTTCAGCAACTGGACGATCTATGTCTTCGCTGTGAACGCGGGCCACGTGATCGAGGCCAGCCTGGGCTATTATATCAATCCGCTGATGAACATGGCGGCCGGGGCGCTGCTGTTTCGCGAGCGGATGTCGACCGAGGGCAAGGTGGCGATCGGCTTCGCCGGCGTCGGCGTGGCCATCCAGACCGTGGCGCTGGGCCACCTGCCGATCGTCTCGCTGGGACTTGCGCTGACGTTCTGCGTCTACGCCATTCTGCGCAAGCAGGTGAAGGCCGACGCCCAAACGGGCCTGTTCATCGAGTGCGCCTATCTGGCGCTGCCGGGCCTGGCCTATGTGTGGTTCCTGCAATCGAGCGGCCAAGGCCATTTCGGCGCGGGCGCCGGTGTGACGACGCTGCTGGCGCTGGCTGGTCCGGCGACCGTGGTTCCCCTGGCCCTGTTCGCCTGGTCGGCGCGCCGGCTGCCGCTCAGCGCGGTGGGCTTCCTGCAGTTCATCGCGCCGACGATCCAGTTCCTGCTGGGCGTGGCGTTCGGCGAGCCGTTCACCCCCCTGCGGGCGCTGTCGTTCGTGTTCATCTGGCTGGGCGTCGCCACCTTCGCCTATGGGGCCTGGCGGCGCGCCAGAGCGTTGCCGATCGCGGCCTCGCGTTAACCAGACCAAGATTGCTTTCCGCTAGAGACGACCTTGTCTCAGTCGGGAAGAAGCCATGGTGACTTGTTCGCGCCTTTTCACTTGCGGACTGATCGGCGCGCTGACCTGCGCGACGCCCGCCGCCGCCCAGTTCGCCCTGTCCCGCGATCAAATCTCGGGTGTGGGGCGGGGGTGGACGATCGGATCACCGCAGGGGCCATTGTCGCCTGGCGTCCCAGCCTGAACGCGCGCATCGGAGGACTGGTCACGGCAAGCTATCAGTCGGCGCTCTCATCAAGCGTCGCGCTGGATGAGGCCTATCTGACCTTGCGGCCTTCACCCGGAGACGCCCTGCGTCTGTCGGGCCGCGCGGGCCTGTTTTATCCGCCGATCTCATTGGAGCATGACAGCTCGGAATGGTCCTTGGCCCGCTCGATCACGCCGTCCGCCATCAACAGCTGGGTGGCCGAAGAGGTGAAGACCGCGGGGCTGGAGCTCACCCTCCGCACGGGTCTCGCCGGACGTCCGGCGGGGCTGACCGTGGCGGGCTTTCAAGGCAATGACACCTCCGGGACCCTTCTGGCGTTTCGAGGCTGGGCGCTGCACGACCTGCGCGCAACCCTGAAAAGCGAGTTGCCGCTGCCGCCAGTCCCGACGATGTTCGTTGGCAAACAAGCGCCTTGGACCCAGCCGGTCGATGAGGTGGACGGCCGTTGGGGCGTCTATGGCCGGCTCGATCTCAGTCCCGCTGATGCGCTGGATCTCAGCGTGTTCGCCTATGACAACAACGGCGACCGCACGACGGTGGTGAACGGCCAGTATGCGTGGCGCACGCGCTTCGTCCAGGTCGCCGCGCGTTGGGCGCCGGACACACGGACTGAAGTCCTTGTGCAGGGGATGCAAGGCGAGACCAGCATGGGCCGCCCCAGTGAGGGGGTGAACCCTGCCGACATCGGCTTCCAAAGCGCGTTCGTGCTTGTGTCGCGCGACCTTGGAGATAGCGCGATCACGACGCGCCTGGAGCAGTTCTCGACGGACGACCGCAGTTTCAAAGCACGTGACAACAACGCCGAGCACGGCTGGAGCGCGACCCTGGCTTGGACCCGCCCGTTGCGCGACACGCTGGAGTTCGTGATCGAGGGCGTCTTGGTCTCGTCCGATCGCCCGGATCGGATACGTCTGGGGACGGATCGCCGACAGGAGAACTTTCGGCTTACAACCGCCTTGAGGGCGAGCTTCTAGAGCCGTTTTCGAGCGAACGGGTCCCGGTTCGTGTGAAGAAAAATACGTCGAAACAAAAGACAGCAGCTCACGGCCTCGCGCCGTTAGGTCGTGAAGCGCTCTAGCCGGGTCTAAAGGCTGGCGTACGCCGCCTCGATCAAGCGCACCGACCGGGGATCGCCGATCAGGGCGTTGCCCTGCTTGTTCATCACATAAGCGCCGGACAGGCCGCGCGTCGGATCAGCGAAGGCGCACGAGCCGCCCCAGCCCGAGTGGCCGAACGCCTCGGCCGTCGGGCCGTAGTAGAAGTTCGGCTCATTGCGCATGAAGCCCGCGCCCCAGCTGATCTCGTAGGGCAGGACGAGGTCGCGGCCCCGGATGCGCTCGGCGCTGGCGGCCTTGATGCCGGCGGGGGTGATCAGCGAGCGGCCCTCCAGCGTTCCGCCATTGGCCAGGGCGCCCATCAGGCGCGCCAGGGCCGGGGCGGTCGCATGGCCATTGGCCGAGGGGATCTCGACGCGACGCCACTCGGCCGCGCCCTTGCCGCCCGGCGAGGACCACGGCTTGAAGAAGGCGGCCTCGACGGCCGGGTTGATCTCGCCGAACTGCGGCATCGCCGTCGGGCGCATCAGATCGGCGACACGGTCATGTTCGCTGTCCGGCAGGCCGATCCAGAGGTCGAGATCCAACGGTTCGCAGATGTCCTGGCGCAGGGCCGTGCCCATGGTTCGGCCGTCGACGCGGCGGAAAATCTCGCCGGCCAGATAGCCGTAGGTCACCGGGTGGTAGCCGCTGGCCGAGCCGATCGGAAACAGCGGCGCCATGGCCGCCAGCTTGGCGCAGGTGGCGTCCCAGTCGAACCAGAGGGCCGGATCGGTCTCGTCGGGAAAGCCCGACAGGCCGGCTTGGTGCGACAGCGCCTGCTCGACGGTCACCGCCGCCTTGCCGCCTTGCGCGAACTCGGGCCAGACGTCGGCGACGGGCTGGTCGTAGGCGAGCCGGCCCTCGTCGACCAGGCGCGCCACCATCAGGGCCGCGACGGCCTTAGTGGTCGAGAACAGCGCCGTCAGGGTGTCGGGGCCGAAGGCGACCTCGCGCTTGCGGTCGGCGTATCCGCCCATCAGATCAACGACGACCTCGCCCTCGATCGCGAACGCAAAGCGCGCGCCCAGTTCGCCGCCGTCAGCGAAGTTCTGTTCGAAGACTTCGCGCACCGCGGCGAAGCGGTCGGGGCAGAAGCCGGTGATGTCGGTCATGATCGGGCCTGCGGAGCTTTAGGCCAGCCGTTCGATGCGGACGGTCGGCGAGGTCTGCTTGATGCGCGCGCCCATGGCCACGATCGGCAACTCGGGCGCGTTCCAGATGTTGGCGGCGGTCACGGTCTCGGCCACGCCGCCGACGGCGCGGGCCAGGCCGTACGAGAAGGTCTGACCCTCCAGGATCGAGGCGGCGTAGAGCGCGGTCAGCAGGTCGCCGGTGCCGTTGGGCGAGCGGTCGGCCTTGGCGTGGGCGGCCAGCCAAGCCTCTTTCTTGTCGGCCAGCACCGCGCCGATCTCGGCGCCGCGGTGGACGGAGGAGACCAGCGTGGTCTTGCCCAGCAGGCGCGCGGCGCGCATGGCCGACTGCGGGTCGCGGGCGTCGGTCCCGGTCAGCTTCTGCAGCTCCCAGGAATTGCAGGCCACGACGTCGGCGCGGGGGATCAGGTCGGCGATGATCTCGTCGGCGGTCTCGGGCGCGATGTAGAGGCCCTTGCCGGCGTCGCCCATGGTGGGGTCGACGATCACGGTCGGGCGGCGCATGGCCGCCCCGTTCGGGCGAGGCGACTCGCGCACCGCGTCGATCACCCGCGCGGCGGCGCGGGCCTGAGCGGCGGTGGCGAAATAGCCGGTGATGACGAGGTCGACGAGACCGAACAGGCCGTTGGCCTCGACCCCGTCCAGCATGCCCTCGAACACCTCGATCGGCACGGGCGCGCCGCCGGGAATGCCCCAGCCGGGGTGACGGCCGAACAGCACCGTCGGCACCACCATCGAGTCGATCTTGAACTGCGCCAGGGCGGTGGCCTGGGCCGTTGCGCCGACCTGACTGCCGGCGACATGGCTGGAAATGATCAAGGCTAGCGGCATGGCAAAGCGATTAGCCGAGCTATGCGGACTTGAATAGGGCGTCGTCGCTCATGGCCGCAAAAGAAAAGGCCCGCCAAGCGGCGGGCCTTCCCCATCGTAAATCAGACTTTGTCCGATCTTAGTACCGGTAGTGATCCGGCTTGAACGGGCCAGCTTCCGGAACGCCGATGTAATCGGCCTGGTCCTTGCGCAGCGTGGTCAGCTTCGCGCCCAGCTTTTCCAAATGCAGGAAGGCGACCTTCTCGTCCAGGTGCTTGGGCAGGGTGTAGACTTGGTTCTCGTACTTGGCCTTGTTAGTCCACAGTTCGATCTGGGCCAGGGTCTGGTTGGTGAACGAGGCCGACATCACGAAGCTGGGGTGGCCGGTGGCATTGCCCAGGTTCACCAGGCGACCTTCCGACAGGACGATGATCTTCTTGCCGTCCGGGAACTCCACGTGGTGGACCTGCGGCTTGATCTCGTCCCACTTGAAGTTGCGCAGGCCGGCGATCTGGATCTCGGAATCGAAGTGCCCGATGTTGCAGACGATGGCGTTGTTCTTCATCCGGCGCATGTCGTCGACGGTGATGACGTCCTTGTTGCCGGTCGCGGTGACAAAGATGTCGGCCTTGTCGGCGACGTCGGCCAGGGTCTGGACCTCATAACCTTCCATCGCCGCCTGCAGGGCGCAGATCGGGTCGATCTCGGTGACGATCACGCGGGCGCCGCCTTGGCGCAGCGAGGCGGCCGAGCCCTTGCCCACGTCGCCGTAGCCGCAGACCACGGCGACCTTGCCCGACAGCATGACGTCGGTGCCGCGACGGATGGCGGCCGTACAGGTTGTCGAACTTGGACTTGGTGACGCTGTCGTTGACGTTGATGGCCGGGAACGGCAGCTCGCCCTTCTGGGCCATGTGATACAGGCGGTGAACGCCCGTGGTGGTCTCTTCCGACACGCCGCCGATGGCCGCGCGGATCGCCGAATAGAAGCCCGGCTTTTCGGCCAGGTACTTCTTCATCACGGCGTAGAGGGCTTCTTCTTCCTCGTTCTGCGGGTTGTCGAGGATCGAGGGATCCTTCTCGGCCTTGGGGCCCAGCACGCAGAGCAGGGTGGCGTCGCCGCCGTCGTCCAGGATCAGGTTCGGATAGCCGCCGTCGTGCCACTCGAAGATCTTGTGGGCGTATTCCCAGTACTCGACCAGGTTCTCGCCCTTGAACGCGAAGACCGGGATGCCGGCGGCGGCGATGGCGGCCGCGGCGTGGTCCTGGGTCGAGAAGATGTTGCACGAGGCCCAGCGGACCTCAGCGCCCAGGGCCGTCAGCGTCTCGATCAGCACGGCGGTCTGGATGGTCATGTGCAGGCTGCCGGCGATGCGGGCGCCCTTGAGGATCTGCTGGGGACCGTACTCGGCGCGCGTGGCCATCAGGCCCGGCATTTCGGTCTCGGCGATGGCGATTTCCTTGCGGCCGAAATCGGCGAGCGAGATGTCCTTGACGATATAGTCAGCCACGGTCGGCTCCTGCGGTCGGGTGGGGATTTTGCCGACCTTATACGCGCGAGACCCCTTCCGAGCAATTAACGCATAAAGATATCTTTATGTCAGGGCGTGGGGCGGTGGCTGGAGGGTCGGGCTGAGTCTCCCTCGCCCTATGGGATAGGAGGCGCATCGCTCTCATCCCGCCTGCTGCCCCAACCGCTCCCACCCGTCGAAGAACGGGAACCGTTCCGCCCAGAACGCCTCCAGCCTCGGGTCCGCGTCCGCCCGCCGCACGGCCTCCGCCATCCTCGGCGCGGCCTCGTAGAACCGCACGCGACGGGGCCCCCAGCGGCTGACGACCGCGACATAGAGATCCAGCACGCCCAGCGTGTCGCCCAGCAGGTAGGGGCCGCCGTGGCGGGCCATCAGCGGCGCGACCTGACTTTCCATCATCGCCCAGCAGTCGGCGATCCGCTCGGCTGTCGCGGCCTTGATCCGCGCCTGGACCTCCGGGTCGGGCCCGCCCAGGCGCGCGGGCTCGTCGCGCACCCAGAAGAGCGAATAGATCGAGGCGGGAATGAAGGTCATCCAGCGCAGGAACTGGGCCCGCATCGGATCGTCGATCGCGGGGCCGAGCTTGGCCTCCGGATAGCGGTCGGCCAGCCAGATCAGGATCGCCGCGCTTTCGGTGATCGTTTCGCCCTCGGGCGTGACCAGGGCCGGGATCTGCCTGAGCGGATTGACCCTCGCCACCTTGGCCTGCTCGACCTCGCCCTCCCAGGTCGGGGCCTCGATGATCTCATAGGGCAGGCCGATCAGGGTCATGGCCGCCTCGATGGGCACGCCGCCCGATCCCAGGGCGCTAAAAATCGTAAACGGCTTTTTCACGATTCATCCCCTATCTTGTGGGTGAGGCCCATTGTCACACCAGATGTGGTGGGGCACTCTTTGACGTGCGTCGGGCTAGCGCCTGCCGTAACCTCTTCTAACCTGTCCGCTCTATTCTCGCTCCGAGGCCCTGTCATGTCCGCTCCGTCGTCGCTGATTCTGCCTGGCCTGATGACCCCGTCGGGCGGCTACAAGCCGTTCCGCTATCCGTGGGCCTATGACTTCTGGAAGAAGCAGCAGCAGGTCCACTGGATGCCCGAAGAGGTGCCGCTGGGCGAGGACCTCAAGGACTGGGCCGTCAAGCTGAACGACAAGGAACGGAACCTGCTGACGCAGATCTTCCGCTTCTTCACCCAGTCCGACGTCGAGGTGCAGGACAACTACATGGAGCGCTACGGTCGGGTCTTTAAGCCCACCGAAGTGAAGATGATGCTGGCCTCGTTCGCGAACATGGAGACGATCCATATCGCGGCCTACGCCCTGCTGCTCGAGACCATCGGCATGCCCGAGACCGAGTTCTCGGCGTTCATGGAATACGAGGCCATGAAGGCCAAGCATGACTACATGCAGACCTTCGGCGTCGAGACCAACGCCGACATCTGCCGGACGCTCGCCATGTTCGGCGGCTTCACCGAGGGGCTGCAGCTGTTCGCCTCGTTCGCGATGCTGATGAACTTCCCGCGCTTCAACAAGATGAAGGGCATGGGCCAGATCGTCTCGTGGTCGATCCGCGACGAGAGCCTGCACTGCGACGGCATCATCAAGCTGTACCACGCCTTCAACAAGGAAACCGGCGCGGTGACCAAGGCCGTGGCCGACGACATCGTCGACTGCTGCAAGCACGTGGTGGGCCTGGAAGACCGGTTCATCGATCTGGCCTTCGAGGCCGGCGACGTGCAGGGCATGGTCCCCGACGACATCAAGCAATACATCCGCTTCGTCGCCGACTGGCGCCTGCGCCAGCTGCAGCTGCCCGAGGTGTACGGCGTGAAGGAAAACCCGCTGCCCTGGCTGCAGTCGCTGCTGTCGGGCGTCGAGCACGCCAACTTCTTCGAAGCCCGCGCGACCGAGTACTCCAAGGCCGCGACCAAGGGCCAGTGGCACGGCGCCGACGGCGTCTGGACCAGCTTCGACGAGATGATGAAGAAGCGCGCTCCTGAGGCGATCCCGGCGGAGTAGGGCGCTTCCCGGCGCAGCGCTTACCGACGCCTCATCCTGAGCTTGTCGAAGGACGAGGCGTCCGGCACTGCGCCAGAGCTGGAAGGGCGTCCCAGTCGTCACGGATCACCGCCTCCTTCTTGGCGCGGCTCCAGCCCTTCAACTGACGTTCGAAGGCTATGGCGTCGGTGATAAACTGAAAGTCGCCGGCCCATGCCAACGTCACCGGGCGGCGGCGGTAGGTGAAGGCCCTGGGGTTTAGGCCCTCGTTACGGGCGCTAACCCGCACCCCCGGGTCAGGCCCCCGATGCGACCCGACATAGTAAGCGCCGTCGGCGCATTTCAGGATGTAGACCCAGGCCGATTGCACGTCGTACATCGCCATGCCTCCTGCCCGCAGGATGCGCCCTAGGGCTGTTTTCTGCAAGGCTCTGGCGGCCGGCCTCGCCCTTCGACAAGCTCAGGGCGAGGACGACTGTTGGTCTCGGCTCGCTTAAAATCCTCATCCTGAGCTCGCAAAAAATCCTCATCCTGAGCCTGTCGAAGGACGAGGATTTCCATCCGGGTTAGCGCATACACCCTCTGAGTCTTGAGCGGAGCATCCCATGACCAGTATCGCCGTGATCGGCCCCGGCGCCGTCGGTGGAACGCTCGCCGCCTGGTTGGCGCAGAAGCCCGAGCACGCTGTCACGGTCTGCGTCCGTACGCCGTTCGAGGCCTTGGCGGTTGAGACGCCCGAGGGGCCGATCACCGCGACCCCGCGCGTGGCGGTCTCGCCTGAGGGGCTGACGCCCGTCGACTGGGTGCTGGTGACGACCAAGACCTACGACACTGACGCGACCTGGGCCTGGCTCGACGCCCTGGTCGGTCCGCAGACCCGCGTGGCCGTCCTGCGCAACGGTGTCGAGCACACCGCGCCCTTCGCGGACCGGATCGCCGCCGAGCGGCTGGTCCCGGCGGTGGTCGACATCCCGGCCGAGCGCTCGGCGCCGGGGCGGATGCTGCAGCGGCGCAACGGCTGGATCAAGGTTCCGGCGGGCGCGGCCGGCGAGGCCTTCGCAGGCCTCTTCGCCCACACGCCGATAGCGCTGGAGGTGGTCGACGACTTCACGACCGAGGCCTGGAAGAAGCTGGCCTTGAACTGCGCCG
Organism: Caulobacter vibrioides; assembly: GCA_002280275.1. Classification (GTDB taxonomy): domain Bacteria; phylum Pseudomonadota; class Alphaproteobacteria; order Caulobacterales; family Caulobacteraceae; genus Caulobacter; species Caulobacter vibrioides_A. The sequence continues at coordinate 9,149 of NCDQ01000049.1, forward strand.
GAGCGGTCAACGCTTTGGTGCTCAAGCCCGCCGGGATCGCCCATGACGACGGCGCGGCGCAGGTGATGCGCAGCCTGGTGCGCGAGTGCGTGGCCGTGGGCCGGGCCGAGGGCGCCGATCTCTCGGACGACCTAGCCGACCAGGTCATCGCCGGCTATCGCGCCGCCGATCCGGGCTCGATCAATTCCCTGCACGCCGACCGCGCGGCGGGGCGGCCCATGGAGCTGGACGCCCGCAACGGCGTCATTGTCCGCCGGGGCGCTTTCCATGGGATCGCTACGCCCGCCAACGCCATGGTGGTGGCGCTGCTGAACGCGGCGACGCTCTGAGCCGCGAGCGCCGCCGAAGCCCTAGGGTCGATACTTCTTCGGCAGCGCCTGCACTTCTTCCGGCGTCAGCTTGGTGATGGTCTTGGCGCGGATCGGCAGGGCCATACCAAAACCGTCCGACACCCGCAGGTCCAGATCCAGCGGATGGCAGACGCTGTCAGGGCCGCGCACCACCGAGACCAGATGCGTGCCAGGCCAAGTCAGCTGGCTGGAGCCGTAGGCGAGGTCGACGCGATAGACGTCGCGACCACGCACCTTCATGTACAGCGTATTCTTGTCCGGCGCGGACCAGCCGCGCCAGTCTGACAGATAGAAGCACTGGCGTGCCGGTTTGGCGGCCTTCGAAGGCCCGGCGGGCGCCTGGGCCAGGGCGGTGGAAGCCGAGAAGCCCGCAATGGCGAGCGCGATCAGCGCGGCCCGCGCCAGGGGAGTTGTCCTGCTCATGACGTCGTCCTCATAGTCCCTCGCCCTTCGAGATTGGACCTGGCGGGGCTCTTGTCAAGTTTTTACTGTACATTTGAAACTGGACACGAAAAAGCCCGCCCCGCCGAGGCGGAGCGGGCGATCTCAAGGAGCGCTCGGGTGAGCGGGGTCAGGCCTTGGCGACTTCCCCTTCGGGCGGCATGTCGTCCAGCTCGCCCTCCCATTTGGCGACGACGGCGGCGGCGACGCTGTTGCCGACGACGTTGGTGGCGCTGCGGCCCATGTCCAGCAAGTGGTCGACGCCCAGCACCAGCGCGATCCAGGCTTCCGGCAGGCCGAAATAGGTGAGGGTGGCCATGATCACGACCAGCGAGGCGCGCGGCACGCCGGCGATGCCCTTAGAGGTGACCATCAGCAGCAGCAGCATGAAGATCTGCTGCTGGACGGTCAGTTCGACGCCATGCGCCTGGACGATGAACATCGTGGCGAAGGTGCAGTACAGCATCGAGCCGTCGAGGTTGAACGAGTAGCCCAGCGGCAGCACGAACGACACGATCCGGCGGCGCACGCCCACCTTGGGCAGGCTGTCGAGGATGCGCGGATAGGCCGCTTCCGAGCTGGCGGTCGAGAAGGCCAGCAGGGTCGGGTCGCGGATCACGCCGAACAGCGGGACGACGCGCTTGCCCAGCACCATCAGACCGGCGATGAACAGCAGACCCCAAAGCACGCCCATGGTCAGGTAGAAGCCCAGCACGAACTTGCTGTAGGTGGCCAGCATCCCCAGACCCTGGGTGGCGATCGTCGAGGCCAGGGCGGCGAAGATGGCCAGCGGGGCCAGCTTCATCACAAAGCCGGTGACCTTCAGCATGATCTGGGCGGCCTGTTCGACCAGCTCCAGAATCTGCGGCGCCTTGTCGTCCAGCGCCGCAACGGCGGTGCCGACGAACAGCGAGAAGACGACGATCTGCAGGATCTCGTTCTTGGCCATGGCGTCGAAGATCGAGGTCGGCACCAAGTGGGTGATGAAACCCTTCAGGGTGAAGGCCTCGGTCGTCGCGGTCGTCTTCATCGCCACATCGACATGGGCCATGTTCAGGCCCGCGCCCGGATCCAGCAGGTGGACCATGAGAAGGCCCAGCAGCAGCGACACGGCCGAGGCGCCGATGAACCAGGTCATGGTCTTGGCGCCGATGCGGCCGACGGCGGCGGCGTCTTCCATATGCGCAACGCCCGCCACCAGGGTGGTGAAGACCAGCGGCGCGATGATCATCTTGATCAGGCGCAGGAAGATGTCGGTGATGATGGACAGGTTGCCGGCGGCCGCTTTGGCGCCGGCCGGATCAAGGAACTGGTTGCAGGCCCAACCGACCAGCACCCCCAGGATCATCGAGGTGATGATCAGATAGGCGAAGCGTTTATTCATCTAGTCCCCCTGGCGCCGCACTTGGGCGTCGACGGCTTGTTCTGGTTTTCGGAAGGAACGACGCGCGAGCACGCCCGCGCCGCCATTGGCTCCTTCGTTGAGCATTTCAGCCCTTGTGGCCGACGCAAGCCGGTTCGTCCATGCTCTTACGTCCGCTAAACGCTCTGAACGGGCGCCCGAGCGCCGCAAACAGGCGTGTGTTGCGACCGCGCTGGGCGCCTTCGGCGCCGGAGGCGCATCAAGTAATAAAATTATTATTTGCGTCGCCCGACTGTCTCGCCAAGGTCGCAAAACGTCGCTATAAGGCGTCATGTCAAACCAAGAAAAAGCAATCGCCGTCGTCGAACGGCTCAATGACGAATACGAGCGCGCCGTCGGCGCTCTGCGCGACGCGCTCCGCGCCTATCTCGAACAGGGAACCCGCCCGGATCCGGCCGCCCGCTTCGACGGGACCTTCGCCTATCCCGAGCTGCGCCTGACCTACGATCCCGAAGCCCTGCCGCCCAAGCTGGCCCGCTCGTACGCCCGCGTCAGCCGTCCGGGGATCTACGCCACCACGGTCACCCGGCCCGCGCAGTTCCGCGACTATCTGGTCGAGCAGTTGACCCTCCTGATGGACGACTTCGAGGTCGAGATCGAGATCGACCGCTCGCGCCAGGAAATCCCCTATCCCTATGTGCTGGACGCCACGATCGACCTGAACCAGGCCGACGTGCGCAGCGAGGACATCGCCCGCTTCTTCCCGACCACGGATCTGGCCTTCATCGGCGACGAGATCGCTGACGGCCTTTGGAACTCGGTGCTGGAGGACAACCATCCGCTGTCGCTGTTCGACGGCCTGCGCACCGATTTCTCGCTGGCGCGACTAAAGCACTACACCGGCGCCCCAGCCGAGGACGTGCAGCAGTTCATCCTGTTCACGAACTACAACCGCTATGTCGACGAGTTCGTGCGTTGGGGGATCGAGCAGCTACAGCAGCCTGACAGCCCCTACACTGCGCTCTCCTGTGCAGGCGGCCTGACCATCACCGCCAACACGGTCAATCCGGAACTGGCGGTGGCGGAGTCGACCTGGCGCAAGCACCAGATGCCGGCCTACCACCTGATGGCCCCGGGCGGCTCCGGCGTGACCCTGGTCAATATTGGCGTTGGTCCGTCCAACGCCAAGACGATCTGCGATCACCTGGCGGTGCTGCGTCCGCAAGCCTGGCTGATGATCGGTCACTGCGGCGGCCTGCGCGACACCCAGACCATCGGCGACTACGTCCTGGCCCACGCCTATCTGCGTGACGACCATGTGCTGGACGCCGTGCTGCCGCCCGAAATTCCGGTGCCGTCGATCGCCGAGGTGCAGCGCGCTCTTTACGACGCGGCCAAGGCGATCAGCGGCGACAGCGGCGATCAGCTGAAGAAGCGCCTGCGCACCGGCACCGTGGTCACCACCGACGACCGCAACTGGGAGCTTCGCCACAGCCTGTCGGCCCTGCGCTTCAACCAGAGCCGCGCGGTGGCGATCGACATGGAGAGCGCGACCATCTCGGCCCAAGGCTACCGCTTCCGGGTGCCCTACGGGACGCTGCTGTGCGTCTCGGACAAGCCGCTGCACGGCGAGATCAAGCTGCCCGGCCAAGCCAACGCCTTCTACGAGCGGGCCATCAGTCAGCACCTGCAGATCGGCATCCTGGCCTGCAAGCTGCTGCACGCCGAAGGCCCGAACCTGCACTCGCGCAAGCTCCGCGCCTTCGACGAGCCGCCGTTCCGGTGATCTGAGACGACAAATCCTCCCCCCAGAGGGGGAGGTGGTCGCGAAGCGACCGGAGGGGGAAGTTGGCCTGGTCCGGTCTCTTCCCTCTCCGTCGGCTTCGCCGACACCTCTCCCTTAGGGAGAGGATTTTCTCCCGCCCCTACACCCGCTCGATGATGATCGCCGGCGCCATGCCGCCGGCGGCGCACATGGTCACCAGCCCGCGCTTCAGGTCCCGCCGCTCCAGCTCGTCGAGGATCGTGCCGATCAGGATCGAGCCGGTCGCGCCGATCGGATGGCCCAGCGCCATGGCGCCGCCGTTCACATTGACCTTGTCGCGATCAAGCTTCAGGTCGCGAATGAACTTCTCGGCCACGACCGCGAAGGCCTCGTTGATCTCCCAAAGATCGATGTCGTCGACGGTCAGGCCGGCCTTGGCCAGAGCCTTGCGCGCGGCCGGGACCGGGGCGTTCAGCATCAGGGTCGGGCTGTCGCCGACATTGGCCATGGCGATGACCTTGGCGCGAGGCTTCAGGCCATTGCGTTGGGCGTAAGCCGGCGAGGCCAGCAGCACCGCCGCCGCGCCGTCCACCACGCCCGATGAGTTACCAGCATGGTGCATGTGCTCGATCTTCAGGTCCGGATAGACCTGCCGGATCAGGCCAGCATAGGTGTTGCCCGCCTCATCGACCGGGATCTCGGCCAGGGCCGCGAAGGAGGCCTTCAGGCTGGCCAGCCCTTCGGCCGTCGTCTGCGGACGCGGGAACTCCTCATGGGCCAAGGCCACCGAGCCGTCGTCGCGCAGCACCGGGATCAGGCTTTTGTCGAAGTGACCACCCTTGATCGCGAGATCGGCGCGGCGCTGGCTTTCCAGGGCCAGGGCGTCGACATCAGCGCGGGTGATGCCTTCCAGCGTGGCGATGGCGTCGGCGCAGACGCCCTGGTGCGACTGCGGATGACGGGCGCGCAGGCGCAGGTTGCCGCTGTCCAGCATCGGCGGCGACGTCACGTTCGCGGTGGCCGAGGTGTAGGACATCATCTCGGTCCCGCCGGCGATGACCAGGTCCTCCATGCCCGACATGATCGAGGCCGCCGCCAGGTTCACCGTGGTGATGCCAGAGCCACAGAAGCGGTCCAGAGTCACGCCGCTTGCGCGGACGTCATAGCCCGCGTCCAGCGCCGCCATACGGCCCAGGTCCCCCGCCTGCGATCCGCGCTGGCTGGACGTGCCCCAGATGATGTCGTCGACCTCGGCCGTATTGAGGCCGTTACGCTCGGCCAGGGCCTTCAGGACTGTGGCGGCCAGGTGCTGCGGGTGAAAGTCGGCCAGGGCTCCCTTGCCGACCTTGCCGATGCCGCGCGGGGTGCGGCAGGCGTCGATGATGTAGGCTTCGGCCATTGGGCCCTCCCATGTTCAGTTCACATCGCCGGTCTTGCTGGCCGGGCTCGATGCGAACTGAACGGGAGGCGCCGCTGGGGCAGTCCAGAGGTTTTACGCCTCCTCGGCCCAGGCCTTGATCAGCTGGTGAGCGATGGCCAGGGGCGGCGGGGCGAACAGGCCCTCGAGCTCGCCCTTGATCAGCTGCTGGGCCTCCTCGCGGGTGAACCAGCGGACTTCCTCAAGCTCGGTCTGGTCGGGCGCGGCCTCGGCGCTGTCGACGTCGGCCATCAAGCCCATCATCAGCGAACTTGGCCACGGCCAGGGCTGGCTGGAGTGGTAGCGGACCGCCGTCGCCTTCAGGCCAGCCTCTTCCTGCAGTTCGCGGGCGCAGGCCTCCTCGATGGTCTCGCCGGGCTCGATGAAGCCGGCCAGGGCCGAGAACATGCCCTTGGGCCACATCGCCTGGCGGCCCAGCAGGCACTTGCCGTCATGGATCGCCAGCATGATCGCGACCGGATCGGTGCGCGGGAAGTGCTCGGCCTCGCAGGATGGGCAGACCCGCTTCCAGCCGCCGTCCGAGACCTCAGTCTTCTGGCCGCAGGTGCTGCACCAGCGATGGCGGCGACGCCATTCGAACATCGACTTGGCCGTGGCCAGGATGCCGGCGTCGGCTGGCGGCATGGTCGCCGCCGCGCCACGCAGTTCTTCGAACCGGCCCAGGCCCTGCAACGGCCCTTCGGCGGGGTCCGCCGCGCCCTCGATATCGACCGCAAAGACCGCGATGTCTTTCCAGAGGCCCATATAAAGCAGCTTCTCGTTCCCGCCGGCCAGGTCCTGAGCCATGTCGGCGCGCAGATAGGCGATCTGCACGCCCGTAGGCTTGCCGTCCTCGCCGAGGATGTCCTCGACTAGCGGCT
>NCDQ01000049.1:15420-25371 GCA_002280275.1 Caulobacter vibrioides
CCTCGTCGCCGCGACGCTCGCTGTCGCGGTCCAGGGGGTTGCCGGCGAAGGTGTTGGTGATGATCGAAAGAGGCATGCGCCACTCTGTAGCGTGAGCAGAATGACTCGTCAGCCTTGCATCCTGCGCGATGAGTCGCGATATAGGCCTCGGAGATCGGCGCGGACGGAGTCCTCGCCAACCTGGTCAGGGCCGAGAGGCAGCAGCCACAACGAGATCACCTCTGGGTCGTCTGCCGGTCTCCACCTCATTTTCTCGACATCGTCATTGGTCCGCCGTGCAGCCGCAATGGCCGCTGGACCAAACCCTCGTCCTTCGACAAGCTCAGGATGAGGATTTGGACTGACTTGCCGCACCCATCCTGTCAGTAGCCCTCATCCTGAGCTTGTCGAAGGACGAGGGCGGCGTTACCGGACTAGCCATGGCCGACCACGACGACCTCTCGCCTGATTCCGCGCCGCCGTGGGACGAGGCGCCCGCTGAGCGGGACGAGAACACCGCCGATATCTTCGGCGACGCGCCGGCGCCGGCCGCCGAGGTGCGCCCCGTGGTCGAAACCCCGCCCGAGGGCGAGAAGGGCGACGCCTATACGGTTCTGGCCCGGAAGTACCGTCCGCGCACCTTCGAGGACCTGATCGGCCAGGAGGCCATGGTCCGCACCCTGGCCAATGCGTTCTCGACCGGCCGTATCGCCCACGCCTTCATGCTCACCGGCGTTCGCGGGGTGGGCAAGACCACCACCGCGCGCCTTCTGGCCCGGGCGCTCAACTACGAGACCGACACGGTGAAGGGCCCCTCGGTCGACCTCACCGTCGAAGGCTATCACTGCCGCTCGATCATCGAGGGCCGGCACGTGGACGTACTGGAGTTGGACGCCGCCTCGCGCACCAAGGTCGACGAGATGCGCGAGCTTCTGGACGGGGTGCGCTATGCCCCGGTTGAAGCGCGCTACAAGGTCTACATCATCGACGAAGTGCACATGCTGTCGACGGCGGCGTTCAACGCGTTGCTGAAGACGCTGGAAGAGCCGCCGCCGCACGCCAAGTTCATCTTCGCCACCACCGAGATCCGAAAAGTTCCGGTGACGATCCTGTCGCGCTGCCAGCGCTTCGACCTGCGCCGGGTCGAGCCGGACGTGCTGGTCAAGCATTTCGACCGCATCTCGGCCAAGGAAGGCGCGCGGATTGAGATGGACGCCCTGGCCCTGATCGCCCGCGCGGCCGAGGGCTCGGTGCGCGACGGTCTGTCCCTGCTGGACCAGGCCATCGTCCAGACCGAACGCGGTCAGACGGTCAGCGCCGCGGTGGTCCGCGACATGCTGGGCCTGGCTGACCGTAGCCAGACCATCGCCCTCTACGAACATGTGATGGCCGGCAAGACCAAGGACGCCCTGGAAGCCTTCCGCGCCCTGTGGGGCTTCGGCGCCGATCCGGCGGTGGTGATGCTGGATGTGCTCGACCACTGCCACGCCTCGGCGGTGTCCAAGGCGCTGGGGCCCGACGCCCTGTCGATGCCCAAGGAGCAGGCTGCGCGGCTGGCCGCGATCGGCGCCCACACCTCGGCGGGTACGCTGTCGCGTCTCTGGCAGATGCTGCTGAAGGCCCATGACGAGGTGCGCCGCGCGCCCGACGCCATGGCCGCGGCCGAGATGGCCCTGATCCGCCTCTGCTACGCCGCCGACCTGCCCGGTCCGGAAGAGGCGCTGAAGGCCCTGCGCGACGGCGCGCCTGTGGGCGGCGGCTCTGGCGGCGGGGTTTCGATCGGCGGCGGCGGCGGCGGTGGCGGTCCTGGCGGCGGTGCGGCCTCGGCCCACGCCCCGATGACCATGGCCGCGCCCGGGGCCCAGGCCATGCCGGTGCTGGCCTCGTTCGACGACGTCATGGCCCTGATCGCCGCCAAGCGTGACATCGGCCTGCGGCTGGACGTCGAGCAATATGTCCGCCCGATCAACTTCCGCCCCGGCGCGCTCACCTTCGAGGCCGCGCCCGGCGCGCCCGGCAACCTAGCGGGGCGCCTTGTTCGCTTCCTGAAGGAGCATACCGGTCAGCCCTGGCTGGTGGCGGCCGAAGGCGGCGGCGGCGCTGAGAGTCTGATGGAGCGCCAGAAGCGCGAGGAGCGCGAGGCGCTGGAGCAGATCAAGAAGGATCCGTTCGTCGCCTCGGTGCTGTCGGCCTTCCCCGGCGCCGAGATCGTCGAGATCCGCAAGCTCCTCACCCCGGAGGCCCCGCCCCTGGAGCCGGACGAGGAAGAGGGATAGGGCGCTGAATTCTCCCTTCCCCTTGGATGGGGAAGGGTTGGGGATGGGGTGACACCGGTTCAGGACGGAGTTCGGATCCGCGGCCGCATCACCCCACCCCACCCCTCCCCATCGAGGGGAGGGGAACTTGAAGTTGGAGAAGACACGATGAAAGACCTCGGCGGCCTGATGAAGCAGGCCCAGGCCATGCAGCAGAAGCTCCAGGACGCCCAGGCGCGTCTGGCCGAGAGCACGGTCGAAGGGACCTCGGGCGGCGGCATGGTCACGGTCGTGCTGAAGGGCACGGGCGAGTTGGCCAAGGTGATGCTGGACGAAAGCCTGATCGAGCCCGGCGAGGGTGAGGTGATCGCCGACCTGATCGTCGCCGCCCACGCCGACGCCAAGAAGAAGCTCGACGCCAAGCAGGCCCAGATGATGCAGGACGCCGCCGGTCCGATGGCGGGGCTGATGGGCGGCCTGCCTGGGATGAAGTTCTAGAGCGGGGGAGCCGCCATCTTCGCCCTTCGACAGGCTCAGGGTGAGGATGTCTACTGAGCCGAAAATCACCCTCACCCTGAGCCTGTCGAAGGGCGGGGGTGACGCACCGCCTATCCGAAGGACCTGATGGCCGCCTCCGCCGGACCCGAGATCGAGCGCCTGATCGCCCTGCTGTCCAAGCTGCCGGGCTTAGGGCCGCGCTCGGGCCGGCGAGCAGCATTGGCCCTTTTGAAGAAGCGCGACACGCTTTTGGCGCCGCTGGCTGTCGCCATGGCGGAGGCCCAAGCCAAGGTCCGCACCTGCGGAACCTGCGGCTCGCTGGACGTCACCGATCCTTGCGCCGTCTGCGCGGACGGCTCGCGCGACGGTCGCCTGTTGTGCGTGGTTGAGGAGGTCGGTTCGGTCTGGGCCATGGAGCGCGGCGGCTCGTTCAAGGGTCGCTACCATGTGCTGGGCGGCCTGCTGTCGGCGCTGGACGGCGTGGGCCCCGAGGCCTTGCGGATCGGCGAGCTGGTCGCGCGGGTCGCGGGCGGCGAGGTGGCCGAGGTGATCCTGGCCCTGCCGGCCACGGTCGACGGCCAGACGACCGCCCACTACATCGCCGACCGTCTGGCTCAGACCAATGTGCCGGTGACCATGCTGGCGCGCGGCGTGCCGGTCGGCGGCGACCTCGACTGGCTCGACGACGGCACGATCGCCCAGGCTCTGCGCGCGCGACGACCGGCTTAGACCCTTCCGGGATCGACAGACTCTGGCTAAGAACGGAGCATGAACTTTTCCGATCCTTTCCTGATCCTGGCCCTGGTCTTCGCTCTGGCCGCCGTGGCCTTAGGCCTTTGGGCCGTCGCCGCTCAGCGCCGGGCCGCCAAGGCCGAGGCCCAGGCCTGGCTCCTGAACGAACGCCTGACCCAGGCCGAGGAGCGCCATCGCCTGCTGGAGGATCAGAGCGCCACCCAGATCGAGCTCATCAAGGCCCAGGCGGCCCAGAGCGCCAACGCCATCGCCGAGCAGCTGATCAAGCGCGCCGACGAGAACGCCAAGAGTCGCGAGCGTCTCGCCGAGGCCCGGCTGGAGGCTCAACTCAAGCCGGTGGCCGAGACCCTCGCCAAGTTCGAAGCCCAGGTCACCGCCGTGGAAAAGGCGAGGGCTGAGGAGACGGGGGGCCTGAAAGCCCAGATCACCGCCCTGATGGAGGCCTCGACCGCCACCCAGGCCGAGGCCCGAAAGCTATCGGCCGCCCTGCGTCGCGGCGCCGGCGTGCAAGGCCGCTGGGGCGAGCAGACCCTGCGCAACGTGCTGGAGGCCGCGGGCCTCAACAGCCGCTTCGATTTCCAGGAGCAGTTCAGCGTCGATAGCGAGGAGGGCCGCCGCCGCCCTGACGTGAAGGTCACCTTGCCCGGCGGCGGTGTGTTCGTCATCGACGCCAAGTGCTCGCTCAACGCCTTCCTCGAAGCCCAGGAGGCGACCGACGAGGTTTTGCGCGAAGCGGCCATGGCGCGTCACGCTCAGAGCGTGCGCACCCACATGCAGGGGCTGTCGTCCAAGGCCTATTGGGATCAGTTCGCCGGAGAAGGCTCGCCAGACTTCGTGGCCATGTTCGTTCCGGGCGACGGCTTCCTGGCTGCGGCTCTGGACCGCCTGCCCGAGCTGATGGCCGAGGCCATGGATCGCCGCGTGGTGCTGGTCACCCCCACGACCCTGTTCGCCCTGTGCAAGGCCGTGGCCTACGGCTGGCGGGCCGAGGACCAGGCCAAGAACGCCGCCCGCATCGTCGAGGTGGGCCGCGAACTCTACAAGCGCGTCTCGGTCATGGGGGCGCACGCGGGCGCCATGGGCAAGGCGCTGGAGAGCGCGGTCGGCAAGTACAACCAGTTCGTCGGCTCGCTGGAGAGCCAGGTCTTGACCCAGGCGCGCCGCTTCGAGGACCTGTCCGTCGACCACGAAGGCAAGAAAATCGACGAGCCCGCCGCGATCGAACAGGGCGTGCGTCCCCTCACGAAGTTGACCGCCGAGCCAGCCGTGGGACAATCCCCCACCTTGACGCTCGGAAATGACACGCCTACCTGACGCTCATCATGGCCATCCGTCGCATCCTCACCGTCGATAACGCCGCCGACCTGGCGACGCTGAAGAAGATCTCCACGCCCGTGGAGGCTGTCACCGATGAGCTGCGTGCCCTGATGGATGACATGCTGGAGACCATGTACGACGCCCCCGGCATCGGCCTGGCCGCCGTGCAGGTCGGGGAGCCCGTGCGGGTGATCGTCATGGACCTGGCCCGTGAGGGCGAGGACAAGGCGCCGCGCTACTTCGTCAATCCCGAGATCCTGGCCTCGTCCGAGGATCTGCAGGGCTACGAAGAAGGCTGCCTGTCGGTGCCCGAGTACTATGACGAGGTCGAGCGCCCGGCCAAGGTCACCCTGCGCTACATGAACTATCAGGGCGAGACGGTCGTCGAGGAGGCCGAGGGCCTGTTCGCCGTCTGCATCCAGCACGAGATGGACCACCTGGAAGGCGTCCTGTTCATCGACCACCTCTCGCGCCTGCGCCGCGACCGCGCCATGGCCAAGGTCAAGAAGGCTCGCCGCGCGGCCTAAGGGCGGACTACCGCTTTCGTCCCTCGTCGGTTTCGTAGGGCGACCCGTCCCGGTGGCGGTACGTACTTTCCCCTTCGCGCAGGATGAGATCGATATCCGGATAGTCGCAACCGTCCTCATCCGGCCGTCGCGAGCCGATCTCCAGCAACAGAACGTCCTGATCTGACCGGTTCTGGAAGCAGTGACCGTTCGCGACGCCGGCCTTGAAGCCCGCGCAGTCGCCGGCACTCAGCACCGTCTCGCCGTCATTCTCGACCAGCACGACCTCGCCCTCGACCACCCAGGTGAATTCGTCCTCGGCCGTGTGCCAGTGGCGCTGGCTGGACCAGGCGCCGGGCGGCAGGCGCAGCAGGTTGACGCCGAACTGATCGAGCCCGACCGCGTCGCCCAGCTTGGTGCGATGGCGCTTCAGGCACGGTTCGTTGAATGGCGCAGGATAGGCCGTGCCGACGCGGGTGGGAGCGGCGGCGGGATCGATCTTGGGCATGACCTACCTTGGAACAAGCGTGCGGGGTTTGCGTGGACGGAAGGGGAAGCTTAAAGCCTGCATCATGACCAGTCCCGCGCCCGCTTCTGTCAGCATCGATCCCGTCGAATTGGCCCAGGCCCTGATCCGTCGGCCGTCCGTGACCCCCGCTGACGCGGGCGCGATGGACACGCTGCAGCGCCAGCTGGAGGCCCTCGGCTTTTCCTGCCGCCGCATGAAGTTCGGCGAGATCGAGAACCTCTACGCTAGACGCGGGACGGCGCGGCCGAACCTTTGCTTCGCCGGCCATACCGACGTGGTGCCGGTGGGCGACGACGCCGCCTGGACCGCCGGGCCGTTCGAAGCCGAGATCAAGGACGGCGTGCTCTTTGGCCGTGGCGCGGTCGACATGAAGTCCGCCATCGCCGCCTTCGTCGCCGCCGTCGCCAAGACCCCCGAGCATCCCGGCTCGATCAGCTTCCTGATCACCGGCGACGAGGAGGGCGTGGCCGAGGACGGGACCGTCAAGATCGTCGAGGCCCTGGCCGCCGAGGGCGAGATCATCGACCACTGCATCGTCGGCGAGCCGACCTCGGCGAACCTGCTGGGCGACATGGTCAAGATTGGCCGGCGCGGCAGCATCAACGCCTGGATCACGGTCGAGGGCCGCCAGGGCCACGTGGCCTATCCGCATCGGGCCGCCAACCCGATCCCGGTGCTGGTCGACATCCTGTCGGCCCTGAAGGCGCGGGTGCTGGACGAGGGCTATACCGGCTTTCAGCCGTCGAACCTGGAGATCACCACGATCGACGTCGGCAACACCGCCACCAACGTCATCCCGGCCTCGGCCAAGGCGCGCGTGAACATCCGTTTCAATCCGGCCCACAAGGGCAAGGACCTCGCCGCCTGGATCGAGGGCGAATGCGCCAAGGCCGCGGAAGGCTTTGACGGAACCGCCAGCGCGCTGTGCAAGATCAGCGGCGAGGCCTTTCTGACCGAGCCGGGCGCCTTCACGGACGTGATCGTCGCCGCCGTCACCGACGCCACCGGTCGCGCGCCGGAGCTGTCGACCACCGGCGGCACCAGCGACGCCCGCTTCATCCGAGCGCTGTGCCCCGTGGTCGAGTTCGGCCTGGTCGGCTCGACCATGCACCAGGTCGACGAACGGGTTCCGGTCGAGGAGGTCCGCCAGTTGGCGGGCGCCTACCAGGCCCTGATCAGCCGCTACTTCGCGGCGTTCGCCTAAACGGTGCGGGGACGAGGATGAAGGCGCTCTCGATCCCCGACGTGTTGGCTGAGGTGGCTGTGCTGGTGAAGCCGCATTTCGGCAAGGGCAGACCGGCGGACTACATCCCGCAGCTGGCGACTGTGCCTGGCGCCAAGTTCGGCATGGCGGTGCGGACCGTCGATGGCGAAGAACACGTCATCGGCGACGCCGACGAAGGCTTCTCCGTCCAGAGCATCACGAAGGTCTTCGCCCTGGGCCTGGCGCTGAACCGGCTGGGCGACGAGACCTGGACGCGGGTGGGCAAGGAACCGTCCGGGACGCCGTTCAACCACCTGTCGTTGTTGGAAGCTGAACAGGGCGTACCGCGCAACCCGTTCATCAACGCCGGCGCCCTGGCCATCACCGATGTGCTGATGGACGTCACGCGCGACCCGGCGGCCCTGGTGCGCGACTTCGCCGGCTTCCTGTGCGACGAGCGGCTGGAGATCGATCCGGCGGTGGCGACCTCGGAACTGGCCCATGCCTGGCAGAACCGCGCCATAGCCAGCCTGATGCGCGGCCAGGGCACCCTCACCCATGACCCCGAGGCGGTGGTCGCCGCCTACTGCCGCCAGTGCGCCTTGACCATGAGCTGCCGCCAGCTGGCGCGCGCCTTCCTGCCGCTGGCCGCCGGTGGGTTTTCGCCGATCGCACAGGAGACGGTGTTTCCCGAACGCCTGACCCGGCGTCTGAACGCCCTGCTGCTGACCTGCGGCATCTATGACAGCGTCGGCAGCTTCGCCTATCGCGTCGGCCTGCCAGCCAAGAGCGGGGTGGGCGGGGGCATTGTCGCGGTGGTTCCTGGGAAGGCCACGGTGGCGGTGTGGTCGCCGGAGCTCGACCGCTTCGGCACCAGCGTGGTCGGCACGGCGGCGCTGGAGGCCTTTAGCCAGATCACGAACTGTTCGGTGTTGTAGCCTTGAGCAGGATCAACGCGCGCGGTGGTCGAGGGGCGCAGCTTGCGCTTCATGAGCACGCCAAGCCGTAGAATCCTGATCTTGGTCGGCCATCCCGACCCTGCGCCCGAGCGCTTTTGTCGGGCCCTTGCCGAGGCTTATGCCCAGGGCGCCCTTACAGGGGGTCATGAGGTCCGACGCGCCGACATCGGAACCATGGACATTCCCCTGCTGGAGAGTCAGGCGGCCTTTCAGGTCGACGACGTCACGCGTCTGATCCGAGAGCTGCGCGCCGACATCCTTTGGGCGGATCATCTGGTGTTGGTCTTCCCCCTGTGGCTTGGCGGCGTTCCGGCCAAGCTTAAGGCCGCGCTGGAGCAGGTCTTCCGGGGCGGGTTCGGGTTCGAGGTCGGCCCCAAGGGCTGGAACTCGAAGCTCTCGGGGCGCTCGGCCCGTATGGTGCTGACCATGGGCATGCCCAGCGCGATCTTTCGTCTCGTCTTCGGCTCGCACGGCTTGAAGGCGGTCACGCAGGGGATCTTCATGCTCGCCGGCGTCAAGCCGACCCGGGCATCCATCGTCGGCGGGATCGAGGCGATCGGCGCGGGGGGGCGGTCGCGGTGGCTGGAACGGATGGCGGATCTTGGGGCGGCGGCCAGCTAGTCGCCGTAGCCGACGCCCACCAGATAGAGCCCATCCGCTGGCGCCACCGGCCCGCACTCGCGCCGGTCCTTGGCCTCCAACGCGGCCTTCACATCGTCCACCGTCCAGCGTCCGGCTCCGACCTCGACCAGCGTCCCGGTCATCGAGCGGACCTGGCGGTGAAGGAAGGAGCGGGCCTCGAAATCGAGGTGGATCTCCTCGCCCACCCGACGCACGCGGGCGATGTCGAGGGTCTTAACCGGGCTCTTAGACTGGCAGTGCATGTCGCGGAAGGTAGTGAAGTCGTGCAGGCCGATGAGATGTTGGGCGGCGGCGTGCATGGCCTCGTGGTCGAGGTCCTTCTTCATGTGCCAGACCCGCCCCTTGTCCAAGGCCGGCGGGGCCCGCCGGTTCAGGATACGGTAGAGATAGCGCCGCTCGTTGGCCGAGAACCGCGCGTGCCAGTCCCCCTCCGCCACCTCGGCCGAGAGGATCGAGACCGCCTCGCGGGTCAGGTGGGCGTTCAGCGCGTTGAGCACCGTCTGGGCCGGCCAGTCCTTTTCGAGGTCCACATGGACGACCTGGCCGGTGGCGTGGACGCCGGTGTCCGTGCGACCGGCGGCGGCGATCCGCACGTCCTGGCCGCAGAAGGCCTTCACCGCCGCCTCGATCGCGCCCTGCACGCTGGGCAGGGTCGCCTGGGCCTGGAACCCGGCATAGGGGCGGCCGTCATACTCGACGAGGAGGCGGTAGCGGGGCATCAGGCCAGGACCGTTCCCGACGGCACCGGGAAGCCGCGCGTGAAGGTCTGCGCGTCCTGGACGCCCTTGCCCTCGCGCTGGGCCTTCAGCAGGCGGATCGAGCCTTCTCCGCAGGCGATCAGCAGGGCGTCGTCCAGCGCCGTTCCCGGCGCGCCCGACGCGGCCTCGACGCGCGAAAGCAGCGCTTTCACGCGGACGGGACCTTTCTCCGACGGCGCTTCGAACCAGGCGCCGGGGAAGGGCGATAGACCCCGGATGTGGCGATCGACTTCGGCGGCGGGCCGGCTCCAGTCGATGCGGGCCTCGGCCGACTTGATCTTCTTGGCGTAGGTGACGCCATCCTCGGACTGGGGGGTTTCCTGGACCACATCGCGCTCGATGGCGGCCAGGGCCACGGGCAGCAGGCGCGCGCCGACGGCGACCAGCTTGTCGTGCAGAGAGGCGGCGGTGTCGTCGGCCGCGATGGCGACCTGCTGCGACATCAGGATCGGCCCCTCGTCGAGGCCCTCGCTCATCCGCATGACCTGGACGCCGGTGACTGGGTCGCCGGCCATGATGGCCCGCTGGATCGGCGCGGCGCCCCGCCAGCG
>NCDQ01000050.1 GCA_002280275.1 Caulobacter vibrioides
AGCTTGGAGATGCCCTCGCCGTACATGATGTCGAACTCGACCTCGCGGAACGGCGGGGCCACCTTGTTCTTGACCACCTTCACGCGGACATTGTTGCCAATGATCTCGTCACGCGCCTTCACCGAGCCGGTGCGGCGGATGTCGAGGCGCACTGAGGCATAGAACTTCAGCGCGTTGCCGCCCGTGGTCGTCTCGGGGCTGCCGTACATCACCCCGATCTTGTGGCGGATCTGGTTGATGAAAATGACGATGGTGTTGGCCTTGTTGATCGAGGCCGTCAGCTTGCGCAGCGCCTGGCTCATCAGACGCGCTTGCAGACCCGGCAGGCTGTCGCCCATCTCGCCTTCGATTTCCGCCTTGGGCGTCAGCGCCGCCACCGAGTCGACGACGACGATGTCCACGGCGCCGGAGCGCACCAGGGTGTCGGTGATCTCAAGCGCCTGCTCGCCGTTGTCGGGCTGAGAGACCAGCAGGTTATCGAGATTGACCCCCAGCTTGAACGCGTAGGACGGGTCCAGCGCGTGTTCGGCGTCGACAAAGGCGGCGGTGCCGCCCGCCTTCTGCACTTCGGCCACCACGTGCAGGGCCAGGGTGGTCTTGCCCGAGCTTTCCGGACCGTAGACCTCGACGATCCGCCCCTTAGGCAGGCCGCCGATGCCGAGCGCGATGTCCAGGCCGAGCGAGCCGGTGGAGACGGACTCCATCTCGACCTTGCCCTTCTCGCCCAGCTTCATCACCGAGCCCTTGCCGAACGCGCGGTCGATCTGGGCGAGAGCCGCCTCTAGCGCGCGTTGCTTATCGCCTTCTTCCTTGGCCACGAGTTTCAAAGCCGCCTGACTAGTCATGATTGATCCGCCTTCTATTCCATGATTCCGGCCGCCCGATTGGCGCTTCGCGCGCCCCGCCTCAGCAACCTGTGGAACATGCTGAATGGGTACACGCTTTGTTCCATGTTCGCAAGATGTTCTCGTTGTAGAAACGACCGTTTCTGTCGCACCCCGCGCCGCCACCTTGGCAGCCCGATTTGTCGCGCGCCTGCACCCCCTTCGAAACCGGTCCTTAAGTCCCGGCATGCAAGGGTGACTGGCTTACTCGGGGGATTGTCGACTTGTCGCTGGATCCGCGTCGCCTTCTTGGTCTGGCCTTCGCCAGCGCCGACCTGCTGGTGGAATTGCAGAGTGGGCGCGTGCGCCTGGCCCTTGGCGCCGCGCAGAAGGTGATGGGCAAAAGCGAGGCCGCCCTGACCGGCAAGGCGTGGGCGGACCTGTTCCACGCCGACGACCGCCCGCTGATGGAAGCCATGCTCAGCTGCGCCGACGACGGCGTGCGGCGCGGTCCTGTCGTGTTGCGCCTGGCTGAGCCTGAGGACAAGCATGTCCGCGTCATCTTGCGCGCCTTGCCCGAGAACGAAGGGCGCGTCTCCGCCGCCATCACGGCGGCGCAGTCCGCTGGTCCGCCGCTGACGTCCAACTCCCTGCAACCGCGCGAGTCGTTCGACGATATCGCCCAGGGTCTGTTCGAGGCCGCCCGCGTCACGGGCATCGAGCTGGAACTGGCCATGGTCGAGTTTTCCGGCCTGGGCGACATGCGCGAGGCGCTGCCTCCCGACGAGGCTGCTGCGCTGGACGTCCGGGTGGCCAGCGCGCTTCGCGCCGAAGCCCACGGCGGCGCCGCCGCCACGAAACTGTCGGACGACCGGTTCGCCCTGCTCCGCCAGCGCGACGACCGTCCCGAGAACATGATCAAGCGCCTGACCCGGATGGTCAGCGCCGAGGCCAGCGCCCACGTGGTGCCTCTCGAAGGCGGCGGCGGCTCATCGCGAGCGATGCGCGCCCTGCGCTACGCCTTGGACGACTTCCTGCGCGAGGGCCTGAAGGACATCCCGCCGATGACCCTGTCGGAGGCGATGAACCGATCGGTCAAGCGCACCCTGGCCCGCGCCGGCGCCTTGGGCGTGGCCGTCAGCCAGCGGCGATTCAACCTGGCCTTCCAGCCCGTCGTGTCGCTGGCCACGGGCCTGGCGCATCATCACGAGGTGCTCGTTCGGTTCGAGGACGGCGGCAGCCCGTTCGCCTTGATCCGTATGGCCGAAGAGTTCGATCTGATCGAGGAGCTCGACCACGCCATCGTCGAGCAGGCGGTCAAGAAGCTGGCCAACGACACCGAGCGCAAGCTGAAGCTGGCGGTCAATGTGTCGGGCCAGACGATCGGCAACGAGACCTTCGTCGACCACGTGGGCCGGCTGCTCGCCAGGTTCGACGAAGCCAAGGGACGGCTGATCTTCGAGATCACCGAGACCCGCGCCATCGACAATCTGGCGGTGGCCAACCAGCATATCCAGAGCCTGCGGTCGATGGGCTCCCTGGTCTGTCTCGACGATTTCGGGGCCGGCTCGTCGTCGTTCTCTTACCTGCAGCAACTGGCGCTGGACATCGTGAAGATCGATGGCCGCTATGTGCGCGAACTGGCCGACAACAGCCGCGACGGCGCGCTGGTGCGGCGCCTGGTGGAGCTGTGCCGCGACCTCAAGGTCCGCACGGTGGCGGAGATGGTCGAGACCGCCGAGGTCGAGGAGGTCGTCCGCAATGTGGGCGTCGACTTCGCCCAAGGCTGGCTTTACGGCAAGCCGTCGGACAAGCCGATGGCCGCACTGCGCCCCGCCGCCCCGGTCAAGGCCGTAGCGCGACGCGCTGGCGCCGCGGATAGCTGGGGCTAGGAAAGAGCGCCCCTCCCCCGCGGAACGGAGGAGGGACCCAGCCTAGATGTCCTAGGCCTTGCCGCCCTTGCTGACGATGTAGTCGTCGATCACCCGCTCGAAGACGGTCAGCGGCGTCATGCCCGACAGCAGGCCCGCGTCGTGGAACTCGCGGATGTCGAACTTTTTGCCGAGCGCCTTCTGAGCCTTGGCGCGAGCGCGCAGCCAGACGATCTTGCCGATCATGTAGCTGCAGGCCTGGCCCGGCCACACGACATAGCGCTCGATCTCGGTGATCGCGCCGCTTTCCTCATCGCCCATCGTCTCGGCCATGTACTTGATGGCCTGCTCGCGGCTCCACTTCTTGTGGTGCATGCCGGTGTCGACCACCAGGCGCACGGCGCGGAACAGTGCGTCGTGCAGCATGCCGATCTGGCCGCGCGGATCGTTCTTGTAGACGCCCATCTCGACGGCCAGTTGCTCGGAATAGAGCGCCCAGCCCTCGGTGTAGCCCGAGAAGCCGATGATCTTGCGGATCAGCGGCAGGCCCTTGGCCTCGTTCGACAGCGACAGTTGCAGGTGGTGGCCCGGGACGCCCTCGTGCACGGTGAGCGTGGTCAGGGTGTACTTGGCCTGCTCCTTGGTGTCGCGCAGGTTGATCCAGTAGATGCCCGGACGCTTCCCATCCAGCGAAGGCGAGTTGTAGTAGCCGCCCGGGGCGCCGGCCTCGATGGCCTTGGGCACGCGGCGGATCTCCAGCGGCGCCTTGGGCAGCTGGCCGAAATAGGCCGGCAGCTGCTTTTCGATCCACTTGGCCTTGTCGTTCAGGTCCTTGATCAGCTGCTCCTTGGCTTCATCCGTGTTCGGATAGAAGTCCTCGCCCAGCTTGCGCATGCGATCGCCGACCGTGCCCTTGGTCATGCCGATCTTCTTGAACAGCTTGTCGGCCTCGATCTCGATCGCCTTGACCGTGTCCAGGCCCAGCTGGTGGATCTCGTCCGGCGTCAGGTTGGAGGTCGTGTAGTTCTTCAGCGAGGTGGCGTAGTAGTCGCCGCCGTTCTTCAGGCGCCACACGCCAGCGTCATGGGTGGCCTTGCCCCGCACGCTCTCCATCAGCGCGATCTGACGCTTGAGGGCGGGCAGAACCGAGTTTTCGTAGATCTTCGAGGCCTCGCCCGCCCAGTCGCCGGCGATGTTCTTGTCCTTGGTGCGACGCGCGATCGACTTGACCAGCGTCGTCTCGGCCGTCGGCGTATCGGCGAAGGCCTTCATCTGGACCAGGGTCTTGTCGATGACGAAGTCCGGCGGGATCACGCCATCGGCCATGTCCTGCTTGGCCAGGGCGGTTTCCTGATCCATCAGGCGCGCAAAGCCCTCCATCCGCGACAGATAGGCGTCGGCGTCGGCCTTGGTCTCGATGCTGTGCTGGGTGTCCAGGAAGTCCGGCATCTGCTGGTAGCTGCCGGTCAGCTGGCTCAGCACGTACGGCGCGCCCGAGCCGCCGCCGCCATAGCTGAACTTGCTGTTGCCTTCGTCCATCACCGCCAGGATGAACTCAACGGTGTCGTAGTTGGCCGCGTCCATGCCCTTGAGCGCGCGACGGTCGATGGCGCGCAGCGCGGCCAGCTGCGTGCGGACCTCGGCCTTGCCGGCCTCGATGGCGGCGGCGGAGCGGTCCGTGAGCAGCCCCTTGGTCCAGGCCAGCTCGCCGCTGTCCAGCCCCAGGCCCGTCGCAGTCTCGGGCGACTGGCGCAGTTGCTTGGCCATGATCGCGTCGAACAGCGCGTTCAGCTTGGCCACCTCGCCCTCACGGGCCAGGGCCAGGGACGGCAGACCGCCGGTGGCGGCGAAGCCGGCCGCAGCGGTGGCGAACATCATGTGGCGACGATTGAGCAAGGTTTTCCTCCCCAGAGGCGTATTGAAGGACGAAGGCGTAAGCCTCGCCCGTGGCGCGGCTAAATTAATTCCGAGTCATCTTCGCGGCTAAAGGGCGGACGCTCAAGCGCGCGTCACGAAAAGCTCCATCCCCGGAAGCGCTAAACACCGAGCCCTAAAACGGACCTTCCGAAGGCAAACAACGGGGGATGAAGGGGCCACAAGGAATCCCTCTCTCATGGAGAGAGGGAGGGGCCCGCGCCGCAGGCGTGGGAGGGTGAGTGGGTAGGCGAAGCCCGTGGACGATGCTGACGCTGTGCTGATCTACGTGCCGGCACGCCGGCTGACGGCGTAACCACTCACCCTCCCAAGCTTCGCTTGGGCCCCTCCCTCTCTCTAAGAGAGAGGGTTTTGCCCGACGTCCGACTTGGGCCAAAGCCCGCCCGTCCCATCACGCTAAGCTGACGAAAAGCTCGTTCTCGATCACCCACTGGCCCGTGACCTTCTTCCAGGTCGCCAGATAGGTCCCCGACTGCTGGGGCGCGTCCTTCCAGGTCCCAACCCAGCGGCCGCGCTCGGCGGCGCGCGTCCCCTCGGCGTCCAGGGTGATCTCTTCGGTCGTCCGGACATAGGCCACGAAGCCCTTGTCGGCGAACTGGCCCGCGAAGGCGGCCAGCACGTCCTCAGCGCCCAGCAGCAGCGAGCCGTCACCGGCGATCAGGGTGACGCGGGGATCAAAGAAGGGCCGCAGGCGCGCGGCGTCCTTGGCGGCGATCAGCTTGTTGGTCAGCTTGCGGCGCGCGGCGATGGCGTCTTGCGGCGTGGTCATGAGCGCTTCCCGTGGTCGTCCCCGGGGGTATAGCGCGCGTCGCTCACCGCACCATACAGAACCGGAACACCTGTCCGTTCACGTAGAAACACGTCGGCTCACGTAAATTATTCCCCAGTCGGCGCGGTGCGATCTAGGTCTTGGCCTGCGGACGGAGCGAGGCGATCGCCTCATCGTCGCGGCTTTCATTGGGGTGTCTTCATGGGATCGAAATTTGGCGGTGTCGCCAGTTGGGCGAACATCGTCCTGAGCGTCGCCGCGTTCGCCGTCGGCGTCGCCATCGTGGGAAAAGGCGGCGGCGCCGGGGCTGACGCCATAGTCGCCGGCGCGCCGCTGCTCCTTTTCAGCGAGGGGCTGAAGCTCGCGATTGGCCTTTGCATCGCTGTGCAGGTCAACGCTCTGTCCGGCCTGATCCCTGGCCTGACGCCTCGCCTGGTCGGCTTTTTCAGCGCCATCTTGATGGTCGCGGCGAGTCTGATCGGCGCGGGGGCGTTGCTTATTCCAGACCTTCGCGCGCTGGGCGTCTACGTTAATCCCGTGGCGCTGGCCAGCGTCGCCGCCAGCGGGATTTGGGCGTTGATCTGCACGATCGCGGCGCTGAAGGTGCGACTCTTTCCCTTCTGGCTGACGGTCGCGGGCGGGCTGCTGCCTCTGCCGAGTCTAGCAGCGCTCATCTGGCCGACGGCGGGCTTTAGCGCGTTCATCTTAGGGCTGCTCTGGAACCTGGGCCTCGCCCTGATCCTGGGGCGCCGGCGCGCTACAGCGGATGGACAAAGCCCCACACCGCTGTAAGCCGGCGAGACTGCGTTCCTTCGAGCCACCGATGCCCGCCCCGACCCTGACCACCGATCGCCTGACCCTGGCTCCGCCCACCCTCGCCGACTTCGAAGACAGCCTGGCGATGTGGATGGACCCGCGGGTGGTCAAGCACGTGGGTGGGCGCCCCTTCACGGAGGAAGAAAGCTGGACCCGGCTGATGCGCGCCCGGGGCCTCTGGGAGGTGCTGGGCTTTGGCTACTGGGCGGTGCGGGAGACCGCGACGGGCCGCTACGTCGGCGAGGTCGGCTTTGCGGACCTGCGGCGCGAGCTCGAGCCCAACCTCTATGGCCTGCCCGAGATGGGGTGGGTGCTGGCGGCCTGGTCGCACGGCCAGGGCTTTGGGACCGAGGCGGTCCGCGCCGGGCTGGCCTGGATCGATCAGGCCCTGGCGCCGGAGGTGGTGCCGTGCATCATCAATGTGGAGAACGCCCCCTCCATCGCCCTGGCGCGGAAGGTCGGCTTCACGCTGAAGACGCAGGCGACCTACAAGGGTTCGCCGATCCTGATGATGGAGCGGCGGCGGGTCCCATCCCCGTGACCCCATGACGCCCGCTGGCGCGAAACATGCTATCTGCGGCCCATGGTTCGCAAAGTCACCGCCAAGCTCGTCGCCGTTCCCGATCCCACCGCAGAGGCCGACCGCGCCTGGTTCGAGGCTCATCCCGAGCGCAAGTTCCGACTGCGCGACCCCGCGCCCGTCGAGTTCAAGGACCCTCTGGGCGATCCGGGCGAGGGCTTCTCCTGGCGCGTGCTGATCGCTCGTCTGCCCGACGGCGGCCGGCTGCGACTGCCCGTCTCGCTGTCCTGGGACCTGCATAACGATCACGCCAAGGATCAGCACCTTCAGATCCTGTTCGACCAGGTCGCACCGCCGGAGGCCAAGGCGCGTATCGCTTTCAAAAGTTAGAGCATTTTTCGATCCGATAGCCGTTTCACACTTGTCGGAAAATGCTCCGCCTTGACGCGCCGCTTGGTTCACGCACCCTTTCGCCCATGATCCGCACGATCGTTCTCTGGGCGCTGGTCCTGGCGTTGGGTGCCTTCGCCCTGCAGTGGCTGGAGTACCGCTTCATCGCGTGGGCCATGCCCTGGCAGGCCTATGTCGGGCTGATCGGCGCCGCCTTCGCAGCGGGCGGCGTCTGGGTGGGTTGGCGGCTCGCCGCCCGCGCCCGGCCAGAGGAGTTTCAGCGCAACGACGCGGCCCTGGCGAGCCTTGGTCTGACGGGCCAGGAGATCAAGGTTCTGGAGCGTCTGGCGGCCGGTCGCTCCAACAAGGAGATCGCCCGCGACCTCGGCCTCTCGCCCAACACCGTCAAGACCCATGTGGGCAACCTCTACGGCAAGCTGGAGGTCAGCCGCCGAACCCAGGCGGTCGGCAAGGCGCGGGAGTTGTCGCTGATCCCCTGACCCTGCGCCTGACCTTGACCAAGGTCCGATCGGGCGAAACTGTCGATCTCACCCTTTTGGGCGATACCGTCTCGACCCGGAAACGGGACAGCTGCCGGGGCGCGTCGCAGGGGGCGGCGCGGAGGAGGACAACATGCAACGCACCATCCTGATCCACGGCCTGATCTCCGGCGCAATCATCATCCTGGGCATCATCGCGACGATCGTCTTTTCAGCGCCGCACACCCTGTGGCTAGGCTACCTGATCATGCTGGTCGGGCTGTCTTCGATCCTGTTGGCGGTCAAGTCGCACCGCGACAAGGCGCTGGGCGGCGTCATCAAGTTCTGGCCCGCCCTGCTGGTCGGCCTGGGCGTCGCCCTGGTGGCGGGGATCGCCTACGTCCTGATCTGGGAGGTCTATCTGGCGCTCACCGACTACAGCTACATGGAGCAGTATGTCGCCGCCACGCTGGCCCAGAAGAAGGCCGCCGGTCTCAGCGGCGCCGAGTACGCCAAGCTGGCCTCGGACCTGGAAGCCATGAAGCGCAGCTACGCCAACCCGCTCTTGCGCATGCCCATGACCTTCGCCGAGATCTTCCCGGTCGGGGTGCTGGTGGCTCTGGTGAGCGCGGCGCTGGTGCGTAACCCGAAGTTCCTGCCGGCCAAGGCTTGAGGCGCTTGGGCCCGCCGCACCTTGGGGGCGGCGGGCTTCAGGCCGCCTGGAGCTGCTGTTTGACGCGTTCGGCCAGGGTCTTGATGTCGATCGGCTTGGGCAGGAAGGTCACGCCCGTCTCGCCTTCCAAGAGGTCGCTGAACTCGGCCTCGGCATAGCCCGAGATGAACATCACCGGAGCAGTCCCGAGATAGCCGCGCGCCTTCTTCAGCAAGGTCGGGCCATCGATGCCCGGCATGATCACGTCACTGATCAAGAGGTCGATCGTGCCGGCGTTTTCCTCGGCGATGATCAGCGCCTCTTCGCCGTCGGCCGCCTCAAGCACCTCATAGCCACGGGCGCGCAGCAGGCGAGCGGCGACGCTGCGCACGGCGTCCTCGTCCTCGACGAACAAGATACGGCCGGCGCCCGACAGGTCGCGGGCGGCGCGCGGCTTGGCCGGTTCGGCGGCGGCGGCCACAGCCACCGCGCCGGCGGGCGCTTCATAGACCGGCAGGAAGATGCGGAAGGCCGCGCCTTCATTCGGGCGGCTGTGGACATGGATCCAGCCGTCGCTTTGCTTGACGATCCCATAGACGGTGGCCAGGCCCAGGCCCGTCCCCTCGCCCACCGGCTTGGTGGTGAAGAACGGATCGAAGATCTTACCCATGACGTCCGGCGGAATACCCGGACCATCGTCGCTGACCTCGATGAAGGCGGTGTCGCCGTCGGCGGCCGGGAAGCCCAGCTGGATAGCCTCGTCGCGGGTCAGGCGCGCGGTGCGGATACGCACGACCCCGCCGCCCTTGGCCGCGCGCACAGCGTCGCGGGCGTTGACGGCGAGATTCATCACCGCCGTCTCGAGCTGGCTCTTGTCGGCCCGCACCTGCGGCAGGTCGCGGCCGTAGTCGGTGATCAGCTTGACGTCTTCGCGCAGCAGGCGGCGCAGCAAGACCTCGAACTCGCTGATCAGTTCGCCGAGGTCGAGCACCTCGCGCTGGACGGTCTGCTTGCGCGAGAAGGCCAGCAGTTTGCGGACGAGATCGGCGGCGCGCACGCCCGTCTGACGGATCTCGTTGAGACCTTCGTAGGACGGATCGCCAACCGGGTGACGATGCAGCAGTTCGTCCAGCCGCAGTTGGATCGCGGTCAAGAGGTTGTTGAAGTCGTGCGCCACGCCGCCGGCCAACTGGCCGATGGCCTGCATCTTTTGAGCCTGGGCCAGTTGCAGCTCGATCTGCTTCTGCTCGGACACGTCGATCATGTAGGCCACCAGACGGCCTTCGGCGCGGTAGAGATAGAGGTGCGCGATACGGGCGGGGTCGCGGGCCAGCCGCACCTCGTAGGGACCGGCGCGGCCTTCGTTCAGGCGCGTCTCGGCCTCGGACCGCGAGCCGGCGTCGATCAGGTCGCCGAACAGCACGCCAGCCTTGGCGCCGGTCATGGTGGTCAGCGCGGGATTGGTTTCGAGCACGCGCGAGGTAAACGGCTCCAGGCCCTCCAGCAGGGCCGCGCCGAACGGCGAGGCGCCGGCGAAGGCGTCCAGCGCGCTGGGCGGCGGGGCGGCGCGTTCGGCGACCGGCGCGGGTGAGGCGTCCTCAACAACCGGCTCGGCGACGACGATCGGCAGGAGCCGGATCAGCAGCCTGCCGCCAGCCAGCCGGGAAACCTTGGCCGTGTAGTCGATCCCACCGGCGCTGAGCACGCCCTCGGCCATCTCGCCCTTACGGGCCTGGACCAGGGCCGCGAACAGGCTGGAGCCGGCCACGCCCTTGGGCAGTCGGCGCTGCTCGCCCATCACTTCGCGCCATGGCGCATTGGCGGCCAGGACGCGCCCGTCGGCGGCGGCCAAAGCCGCCGGCTCGCCCAGCGCCTCGATGAAGCC
>NCDQ01000464.1 GCA_002280275.1 Caulobacter vibrioides
GAAAAGCGTCCCAGAACGTCCCGGCGTTCAAGGCCGTGAACGCCGGCGAGCGCTGGCACGACATCTTCGGTGATCGCCGCGACCTGTTCGACAGTCCGACCACTGACAATCGCCACCCGACGATCAAAGCGCTGGACAAGGCTACGCAGGATCAAGGTGCGTCGCGGATCGGGACCGACGGCCTCGGGGCGTTCCATGATCGGCGCTAAGGTGCCGTCAAGATCAAGAAAGATCGCGTCGCCGTGCGAGAGAACCGGAGGACCGGGAAGCGGATCAGGAAAGGTGATGATTTGGGCCGTCATGGCGATCTCCAGGGCCAGCGCCGAACCGGATATTCGGACGCGAAAAACCGCCGCCGCGCGCTTGGCGGCGGGTTCGGCGATAGGCTTTGGCTAAAGGCGCGCTAGAGCGACGATTGCGAGGTGGGGCCGATGGAGTGCGCCGATGACTTTGCGTCTCGCGGCGTTGAGGCTCGGTGTTTGATGAACATAAGCAGCCCTTTTCGAAATCGACGCCGTGCGCGGCGTAGGGAGATCTCCAGAAAGACGGAGCGGCCGTGGGAAGGACGGCGAGCCTTGTCGCGACGCGCGACGGGCCAAGATGACCGACGTAGAGCTTAACAAGCCTTCCCGCCGATGGGATGGGCGTCACGCGATAGTGAGCCCGAAGTGACCTGGACCTGCGGCGAGACCCGCAAGCGGGGCCCGCCGACGCGCGGAGCCGCCAACTCGTCCATGCCGATCGCCACGCCGGCGAGCCCGCCGGCCAAGGCCATCAACACCGCGCCGGCTAAGGCGACCCACACCCTCCAGCCGCCCCAAGGGACAATCAGGCGCCGGCCAAGCCCGACCCAAACCGCAAACACACCGCCTTGGGCGCGATCATCACACGTCCTGACCATTAGCGGTTAAATATCGCCCCACGATATATCCGTCAAATCACGCATGTCGCGCGCCTTGGGGACTATGTTAGATTGGAGCGACGCCGCGCATGTCTGGCGCTGGAACCCTGCCTTGCCTTCAAACGCCCCAGCCCGCTCAGCGACCCTTGAGGCCCCAGCCCCTCTGAGCGCTCGCGACTACCGCGCTCTGGGAGAGTTTCGTCAAGCGATCCGCCAATTCCTGGCGTTCAGCGAGGAAGGCGCAAAGGCTCATGGCCTCACGAGCCAGCAACATCAGGCGCTCTTGGCGATCAAAGCGCATCCGGGCGACGATCCGATCTCGATTGGCGCGCTCGCCCGGAGCTTACTCATCAAGAACCACAGCGCCGTCGAATTGGTTGCGCGCCTTGTCGAGCGCGACCTGGTGGCTCGGCGAGAGTCGGACGCAGACCGTCGACGCATCGTTTTGACCTTGCGCCCGCGCGGCGCGGACATTCTGGAGGCGATTTCCCGGCGCAATCTTGAGCGGCTCAACGATGGCGCCGATATCCTGGCGGGGATCATCGAGACCGCGCGTCGCGCCGCCGGACCGCGCGGCTAGCGAGCCTGCGTGATGATCAAGCGGCTTCGGGCGCCCAACCACAAGGCGACAGCACCGCTCACATCGGCCACTCGGCCAGCATCGCGCCCCTCTCGTTCTCAAACGCCACGCGGTCGATTGAGACACCGTACAGGCAGGTCGGACGATGCTCAGCGGACTCGCTCCAGCAATGGATGGCCGCCCCATCGGCAAAGCCAGTGATCCGCCCCTCGATCACCAACATGAAACCTGTCAGCGCCCCGCCCTCGCTTGCCGGCGACTTGAGAACGAACTCGTAGGGTCGATCGCCGCGGCGCGCGGGGCGCGGCGTCTCGGCGTCGTGGAACATCGCCAAGCCGAGGCTTGGAGCCTCAACGGGGGTGGGCGTCGCGGGCGGCGCCACGGCGCGCCGCTTTGGACACCCCTCACCACTGAGCCAAGGCCGGGGTAGCCAGAACCCCTCGACAGTCTCGACGTCTGGCGGCAAAGGCGCGGCGCGGATCAAAGGCAGTTGCGTCAAAACACCTGGGCGCGCCACGAGGCGGACGGTCCCGGCGGCGGCGTCGCGTTGGTAATACGCCTGGGACGCACCGGGATCCACCAAAGGCCCGGCGCACCCAAAAGCCACGCGCAGCGCAAACGAGCGTCCCGTCAGTCCGGCGGAGGGCGCGGGCGCACCAGCAGCATAGGCGTCGGCCGCCGCC
>NCDQ01000051.1 GCA_002280275.1 Caulobacter vibrioides
GTAGGCGCGCTGGCGCTCGGCGAAGACCGGCTTGGCGAAGGTGTCCTTCCAGCCCAGATAGTCCCAATAGTCGACCGCATAGGTCAGGGCCAGGACCCCGTCCTGCTTGGCGAGCTCGGCGGCGACCTGATTGGCCTTGCCGCACGACGAGCAGCCTTGAGCCGTAAAAAGCTCCACCACCACGGGCGGTTTCTGCGCCCACGCGACACCCCCCCATGACAGGGTGGCGACGACGCCGGACAGAACCAGGCTGAACAGGGAAAGGGCGACCTTACGCATTGAGCGCACTTAAGCCAAGAACGCCCCGCTTAGCCGTTCACGAGGCCGTGAATAGCGGTGTCATGTGGGGAGAAAGCGAACCGACACCGTTGTCAGTTCGCTCCACACACGAAAACGGCCGGCCCCGCGAGGGACCGGCCGCCTTTTTCGTGTCGCTTGAACGCGCGGCTTAGTCGGCCTTGGCCAGGTTCCGCAGCACGTAGTTCAGCACGCCGCCGTTCTTGAAATACTCAAGCTCGGTCGGGGTATCGATGCGGCAGCGGACCGGGAAGCGGGCGATGCGGCCGTCGGTCGGGCGGTAGAGCTCGACGATCAGCTGCTTGCGCGGCGCCAGATCCGTCAGACCACGGATCGAGACGATCTCCTCGCCGGTCAGCTCCAGCTTCTGCCAGCCGTCCTGGACGAACTGCAGCGGCAGCACGCCCATACCGACCAGGTTCGAGCGGTGGATGCGCTCGAAGCTCTCGCAGATCACCGCGCGGACGCCCAGCAGCTTGGTGCCCTTGGCGGCCCAGTCACGCGAGCTGCCGGTGCCGTATTCCTTGCCGCCGAAGACGACCGCCGGACGGCCTTCGTCCTGGTACTTCATGGCCGCGTCGTAGATCGACATCACTTCGCCGGTCGGGAAGTGCTTGGTCACGCCACCTTCGATGTCGGGGGTGATCTTATTGCGGATCCGGATGTTGGCGAACGTGCCGCGCATCATCACCTGGTGGTTGCCGCGGCGAGCGCCGTAGCCGTTGAAGTCCACCGGCTGGACGCCGTTGTCGATCAGGAACTTGCCGGCCGGGCTGGACGCCTTGATCGAACCGGCCGGACTGATGTGGTCGGTGGTGATCGAGTCGCCGAACACGGCCAGGATCCGGGCTTCCACGATGTCGGTCACCGGAGCCGGCGTCATCGACATGTTGGGGAAGTACGGCGGGTTCTGGACGTAGGTAGAGTCGGCTTCCCAGGCGTAGGTCTGGCCGCCGGTGACGTTGATGCCCTGCCAGTTCTTGTCGCCCTTGAAGACGTCGCCGTAACGGCTGGCGAACATCTTCTCGTTGATGGCCTTGCGCTGCAGGGCGGCGATGTCCTCGTTCGAAGGCCAGATGTCCTTCAGGAAGACGTCATTACCCTTCTTGTCCTTGCCGATCGGCTGGGTGGCCAGGTCGATCTTCAGGGTGCCGGCCAGGGCGTAGGCCACCACCAGCGGCGGCGAGGCCAGGTAGTTGGCGCGGACGTCCGGGTTCACGCGACCTTCGAAGTTGCGGTTGCCCGAGAGCACCGAGCAGGCGACCAGGTCGTTGTCGTTGATCGTCTTGCTGATGGCTTCCGGCAGCGGGCCCGAGTTGCCGATGCAGGTCGTGCAGCCATAACCCACCAGGTTGAAGCCCAGCGCGTCGAGGTGCTTGGTCAGGCCGGCCTTGGCCAGGTAGTCGGTGACCACCTGCGAGCCCGGCGCCAGCGAGGTCTTCACCCACGGCTTGGCCTTCAGGCCCTTGGCGACCGCGTTCTTGGCCAGGAGGCCGGCGGCGATCAGCACCGAGGGATTGCTGGTGTTGGTGCACGAGGTGATGGCCGCGATGACCACGTCACCGTGGCCGACGTCGAAGTCTTCGCCTTCGACCGGGGCGCGCAGCTCGGGGTTCTCGGCCTTGCCGAACTCACCGGCCAGCGACTCGGCGAACTTGGCGGCGGCGTCCGAAAGCAGCACGCGGTCTTGCGGGCGCTTCGGGCCGGCCAGCGACGGCAGGACGGTCGACAGGTCGAGTTCGAGCGTGTCGGTGAAGGTCGGCTCGGCCACGCCGGGCTCCCACCACAGGCCCTGCTCCTTGGCGTAGGCTTCGACCAGAGCGACGCGCTCGGCCGTGCGGCCGGTGCCCTTCAGATAGGCGATGGTCGAGGCCGAGATCGGGAAGAAGCCGCAGGTGGCGCCGTATTCCGGAGCCATGTTGGCGATCGTCGCCTGGTCTTCCAGGGTCAGATTGGCCAGGGCGTCGCCGTAGAATTCGACGAACTTGCCCACGACGCCCTTCTTGCGCAGCATCTGGGTGACGGTGAGCACCAGGTCAGTGGCCGTCGCGCCTTCCGGCATGGCGCCGGTCAGCTTGAAGCCGATGACTTCCGGGATCAGCATCGGGATCGGTTGGCCCAGCATCGCGGCCTCGGCCTCGATGCCGCCCACGCCCCAGCCCAGGACGGCCAGGCCGTTGACCATGGTCGTGTGGCTGTCGGTGCCGACGACGGTGTCGGGATAGGCGACCTGTTCGCCGTCAACTTCGTTCGTCCAGACGGTCTGAGCCAGGTACTCGAGGTTCACCTGGTGGCAGATGCCGGTGCCGGGCGGCACGACGCGGAAGTTGTTGAACGCCGACGAGCCCCAACGCAGGAAGCGGTAACGCTCGATGTTGCGCTCGTACTCACGCTTGACGTTGGCGTCGTAGGACTTCGCGTCGCCGAAGTTGTCGACCATCACCGAGTGGTCGATCACCAGATCGACGGGGTTCAGCGGGTTGATCTTGGCCGGGTTGGCGCCCAGGGCGACCATGGCGTCGCGCATGGCGGCCAGGTCGACGACGGCCGGAACGCCGGTGAAATCCTGCATCAGCACGCGCGCGGGGCGGAAGCTGATCTCGTGCTCGACCGAGCCCTTGTTGTTCACCCAGGCGGCGACCGCCTTCAGGTCGTCTTCGCTGACCGAGACGCCGTCCTCGTTACGCAGGAGGTTCTCGAGGAGCACCTTCATCGAGACCGGCAGTGAGGAAACGTCGGCAAGACCGGCTTCCTCGGCGGCGCGAAGGCTGTAATAGACGTAAGACTGTTTGCCGACCTTGAGCTCGCGGCGGGCTTTGAGGCTGTCCACAGACGCCATTTTCAAGGATCCTTCTCTGTCCACGGCCGCCCGAAAACCACTCCCGGAATCACGCGCAGATCGGAAGGGACACACAGGTTCCGCCTCCGCGCCGCGTACCACCCTGAACGACTGGAGGGGGGCGACCGGCCGCTTCTTAGCGCCGCCGTCGACCAACGTCCATGTTACGTGCGGGGTCTTGGCGTGTTGAGAGCTGTTCTCATTAATGATCTGACGATCTCGCGCGGCGAGCGAACGCTGTTTTCCAAGCTGGATCTGACGCTTCGCGCCGGCGAGGCCGCCACCTTGGTGGGACGAAATGGCGCGGGCAAGACCAGCCTGCTGCGCGCCGTGGCCGGTCTTTTGCGTCCCGCCGCCGGCGCGATCACCTTCGAGAGCGCGAACGGCTCGGTCGAGGCGGACACCGCACGCGCCGAACATCTGCACATGCTGGGTCACCAGGATGGTCTCAAGTCGAGCCGCACGGCCTGGGAGGAACTGCGCTTCCAGACCCTGTGGACGGGCGGAACCGAAGACAGCGCCCGCGCCGCCGCCCAGCGATTCGACCTGCGCCGCTTGCTGGATCTGGAGGTGCGCCGCCTGTCCGCTGGTCAGCGCCGCCGCCTGGCCCTGGCGCGCCTGGCCGCCAGCCCGCGCTCGCTTTGGCTTCTGGACGAACCCATGGCCCCGCTGGATGCTGGCCAACGCGCCGCATTCGGCGCGGTGATGGCCGAACATATCGCGCGCGGCGGCATGATCCTGGCCTCGGTCCACGATCCGTTGCCCATCCCGGCCCGCAGCGTCGAGGTCGGCGCATGAAGGCGTTCGCGATCCTGCTGCGGCGAGAGCTGGCCCTGGCCTGGGGCAAGGGCGGCGGCGCCCTTCTGGCCCTGACCTTCTACGCCTGCGTCGTGGTGCTCTTGCCCATGGCGTCCGGCCGCGCGCCCGAGCGCCTGGCCGCCATCGCCCCGGGCGTCGCCTGGCTGGCCCTGGCCCTGGCGGCGCTGCTGTCGCTCGAGCGCCTGTTCGAGCGCGACTACGAGGACGGGACATTGGATCTCCTGGCCATGGGCCCCGCGCCGCTGGAGGCGGTGGCGGTGGCCAAGTGCCTGGCCCAATGGCTGGCGACCGGCGCGCCGCTGGCTCTGGCCGCCCCGATCGCGGCGCTGATGCTGGGCGCGGACCTGAAGGTCATGCCGCTTCTGGTGCTCTGCGCGCTGGCCGGCGGCCTCGCCTTCGCCTTTCTGGGCGGGCTCGGCGCGGCCCTGGCCCTGGGCAGCAAGCGCGGCGGTCTGCTGGTGGCGGTGATCGTCCTGCCGCTGTTCGCCCCGCCGGTGATCTTCGGCGCCGGCGCCTTGGATGGCTATGCGGCGGGCTTACCCTGGACCGGCGGGCTCTTTCTTCTGCTGGCCTATTGCGCCGGCGCGGTGGCGCTCTCGCCGCTCGCCATGGGCGCGGCCTGCCGCAACGCTCTGGACTAGGGCGTCGGGGCCACCGTGGCCTGGATCTCGCCAGGCTTGGCTTGGCGCTCGCCCATCACCACCCCGAAGCTGCCGCCGATGATCAGAAGGCCGCCGGCGAACAGGGCGGCGGTCAGGTGGTCGCCGAACAGCAGGACGCCGCAGGCCGCCCCCATCAACGGCTCGATATTGATGAACACCCCGGCGCTGGCCGCCCCGACCCGGGCGGCGCCATACTGCCAGGCGGCGGTCGCCAGCAGGGTGGCCACCACGCCCTGGGCGATGATGGCGGTCCAGGCCGGCGCGCTGAGCGTCAGCTTCGGCGGACCGTGCATGACAAGCGCGATCGGCAGCACCACCAGTGCGGCGACGATGATCGACACCGCCGGGATGGCCATCGGATTGGGCGCGGGCGGCGCGCGGCGCAGCACCAGCAGCCAGGTCAGGAACAGGAACAGCGCCGCGATCGACAGGGCCACGCCCAGGGGCGAGCTGGCGCCGTCGGGTTTTCCTGCGATCAGCGCCGCGCCCAGGGTCGCCGCCGCCACCCCGACCCAGGACAGGCGCGAGACCTTCTCGCCCAGCACCCGAGCGCTGATGGCGATCAGGGCCGGCATGGCGCCCACGAGAAGCGCCGCGACGGTGACGCTGACATGGGCGAGGCCTTCGAACTGGACCATGAAGGCCACGCCATAGAGCGCGCCGGCCAGCAGAACGATCGGCGAGCGGAACAGCGCCCGGACCTCTGGCCGCAGAAGGGCGAATGGCGCGGCGGCCACCGCCGCCACGAGGAAGCGCAACAGCACCATGTGGGCCGCGTCGGTCTCGCGCAGGATCATCTTGCCCGTGGGAAAGCCAAGCCCCCAGCTGATCCCAGCCAGGGCGAGCGCGACAAAGGCGAGCGACTTCATGCGGACTCCGGCCCGAAAGGTGAGGCCGGGCGATGGCACGGCGCGCGGGGCTTTTCTAGGGGAAGACGCGCCCGGATCTGTCAGCTGACGCGGCCCGCAGGAACGAACGGCGTTACCCGTTTCAAGCAAACATGTAGATTTGTTCATGAACTCGGACATTTTCGCGCCATAACCTGATGGCCAAGCTCCAGCTTCAGGTTACGACAGGGAGCTCACAACCATGCGTAAGACATCGACACGCGTCGCCGTCGCCGGCGCGGCCATCTCCACCTTGATCGCCGGCGCGGCCCTCGCGCAGATCCCGGCTCCGCCCCCGCCGCCGGCCCCGCCGGCGCCACCCGAAGCGCCCCTGCCCCCACTGCCCCCCATGCCGATGGACGGCATGATGGCCATGGTCGGTCCGGGCATGGACATGATGATGCGCCATGGGCGTCCGGCCGATCCGGAAAAGCGCGCCCAGCGTCTGCGTGACGTCCTGCAGCTGCGTCCCGACCAGGACGGCGCGCTCAAGGCCTTCGTCGCGGCGACCAGCCCGAAGATCGAGATCAAGCGCGAGGTCGTCAAAAAGGAAAAGGGCGACAAGGCCGACGGCGACAAGATGGAATGGACCGAGCGCGCGCCGATGACCACGCTCGAGCGCCTCGACCGCATGACCAAGGCCGCCGACGCCATGAAGCAGCGCGCCGAGGCCACCCGCGCCTTCTACACCGCCCTGACGCCGAGCCAGCAAAAGACCTTCGACGTGCTGGGCATGAGCGAGGACGGCCTGGGCGGCGGCGAGCACGTCTTCGTGCGCCGCTTCGACGCCAAGGGTCCGGCCATGTTCAAGGGCGGCGATCGCAAGGTGATCATCCAGCGCAAGATCGGCTGACCTCAGCCTCGCGGCGGAAGCGGCGCCCCTGAGGGCGCTGCTTCTCCTCCGTAGCGATACGGCCATTGCCCAGGCGCGCCGGCCGCTCTAAGCAGCCTTCATGGACGCCCGCCACACGTTCGATTTCCTGACCAACCCCGAGCGGTTCATGGCCTTCTCGCGCTGGGCCGCGCCGCTGCTGGGGGTTCTGTCCGCCGTCGCCGCCGTCATCGGCCTGACCCTGACCTTCATGGTCCCCGAGGACTATCAGCAAGGCGATACGGTGCGGATGATGTTCATCCACATCCCGGCCGCGTCGCTGTCGATGTTCATCTATCTGTGCCTGGGGATCGCCAGCCTGTTGTCGCTGGTCTACCGCCATGTGCTGGCCGATCTGGCGGCGCAGGCCTGCGCCCCGATCGGCGCGGTCTACACTGTCCTGGCCCTGATCACCGGATCGCTGTGGGGCCGGCCGATGTGGGGGACCTATTGGGTCTGGGATGCGCGCCTGACCTCGGTGCTCGTCTTGTTGCTTTTCTATCTGGGCTACATGGCCCTGCGCGGCGCGCTCGAGGACGAGCAGAAGGCCGCGCGCTCGGCCGCGATCCTCGCCCTGGTCGGCGTGATCAACCTGCCGGTCGTCAAGTTCTCGGTCGACTGGTGGAACACCCTGCACCAAGGCTCCTCGACCTTCTTCGCCGACAAGGGCGATCATCTGCCCGCGATCTACGCCTGGCCGGCGGTGTTCATGGCCCTGGCCTATCTGGGCGGTTTCGGCGCGCTGTGGCTGGTGCGTATTCGGGCGCTGGTCTGGCGGCGCAAGGCGCGGAGCCTTTCCATGAAGCTGGCGGAGGGCGCGCGATGAGCTTTGATTTCGACGCCGGCAAGCACGCCATCTATCTGTGGCCCGCGTTCGCGGTGTCAGCGGCGGCGTTCGCCTGGCTGATCGCCGACAGCGTCCTGGCGTCCCGCCGTTGGCGCCGGCAAGCCGAGCGCCTGCAGGCCGAGCTGGACGAGAATCGCCCGTGAAGCGCTGGCTGGCCTTCTCGCCGCTGATCGTGCTGGCGGCCTTGGCGGTCTTGTTCGCGGGCTACGCGCTCAAGCGCGATCCTAAGGTTCAACCCCAGGCCCTGGTCGGAAAGCCCATGCCCGCGTTGTCGCTGCCCGACCTGGACAGCGGCCGTGACGTCCCGCTGCGCCAGACCGGCGACGGCCCGATCCTGGTGAATTTCTTCGCCTCCTGGTGCGCGCCCTGCGAGGTCGAGCATCCCCAGCTGATGGCGCTGAAGGCGCAGGGCGTCAGCGTGGTTGGAATCGCCTACAAGGACGCGCCCGCCAACACCCAGGCGTTCCTGACGCGGCTCGGCGATCCCTTCACCGCCAAGCTCATCGATCGCGACGGACGGGCGGGCCTGGAATTTGGCGTCACCGGCGTGCCGGAAACCTACCTCGTCGGCGCCGACGGGGTGATCCTCGGCAAGCACACCGGCCCGCTGACGCCCGACGCGGCCGAGGATCTGCTGCGTAAGGCGAACTAGCCGCTATTTGACGCAGGTCTTGGGCGAGGCGGCCTCGCGCCGGAGCCCCGCCATCATGGTGCGCGCTTCGGCGTTCGAGATCGCGCGCAGGGGTCCGCGCCCCTCGCCCAGTTGATAGGCGCAGTCGAGCAGCTTGAACGGCGGCTTCTCATCAGTGGGGTGACGTTCGATGAGCATGCGGTCACTAGACGCCCAGACCGAGGTGACCTCGGTGATCAGCGTCTTGCGGTCCGGCGTCCGAACCCACGTCTCGCCCTTGCCCCCGACCGACACCTGGTAGCCGTTGGCCAAGACCTGATGGGTGGGCAGCATCGAGCGCACCATCGCGGCGATGAACACCGCGACCGCGCCGAGCACGATCAGAAAGATGATCTTCTGCCGGTTCATGGGGACTCCCGCCGTTCCGTGTCGCGCCAGGTGCGCTTTCAGGTCGCGGAGCTAGCGCGTTAACCCGGCGTTGACCATACTCGCCGACCCTTCATTAACCATGTTAGTCTGCGAGTCATGAGCACCGTCCGCCCCGCCGGTTGGCCCACCGTCCCGTCGAAGACGACCTCGACCCCGGCTTCGGGTCAGGGCGCAACGACACGCGCCGCGTTCTTCCAGGCTGCCCTGGGCGACACCGCGTCGGCCCGTCCGGTCGCCGCGCCCTCGACGGTGCAGATGCAGACCATGGCCCAGCCGCAGCAGCGCCAGGCACCGGCGAAACCCTTCGTGCAGCCGGACACCCAGCCGACGAGAATCCTGCGGCCCGGCTCGCTGCTGAATATCGTGGTCTAGAGCCTTTAGCCTGAAATCGGAATCGATTTCAGGCGTTAAAAAGGCTCTAAATCAGATACTTAGAGCGTGAGAATAGCCGAAACCGGTTCCCACTTCAGGCCGCCTTCTTGGCGGCCTTGTCCTTCTTGGGCTTCTTGTCCTTCTTCACCTTCTCGGCCTTCGGCGCCTTGACCTTCTTGGCCTTGGGCTCTGCGTCGGCCGGATGAAGCTCCGCGCCCGCCATATCGGACAGCAGATCCAGGAAGCCGTCCCGCTTGCTGGGCTTGAGCAGCGCCAGGATGCGGGCGTCGGCCATGGCGACCATCGGGCGGATCGCCTCCAGCGCCTCGCGGCCAGCTTCGGTGAGGCGCACGCTGTTGGCGCGCGCGTCTTCGCTGCTGCGCTGCCGCTCCAGATGGCCCTTGGTGATCATGCGGGCGACCATGTCAGCCAGGGTCGAGCGGTCGATCCCCGTAGCGCGGACCAGGGCCGTCTGCGTGACGCCCTCGTTCTCGGCCACAGCCGCCAGTACGGCGAACTGGCGCTGGGTCACCCCGGCGTCGCCGCACTCCTCGGCGTAGATGTCGAGCGCCAGTTGCAACACGCGATGAAGCAAGTGACTGGGGGAGCGCTCCAAAAGACCTGCGCCCAGCTTGTCGCCCTTGCCCTTGGCCATTGCCGCAGCCCCCTGCTCGCGCGGCCCTCCTCGGCCGACGGACAAAGACTAGCATCCGAACACGTCGGTTTGACGACAACGGTCCGTGGACGGTTGAAAGCTAGAACCCGGCGTCCGGGGGCTCGGCGCCCTTGGGATCATCACCCTTGGCCATGTGAACTTGACCCAGGTGTCGGTGTCCTGGGTGTTGCGGACCACTTCGTTGGCGATGGCCACGAAGGCGAAATAGCCGCCGTAGCGGAGCGTGAGCGTGCGCCAGGCCGCCTCAGGCAGGTGAAGGGCCTCACCCATGATCACCTTCAGGGGCTGGCGCTTCATCAGGACGCCGCCGATCAGGAAGCTCGCGAGGGCCAGGTTGATCACCGTCACCTTGATCTTCACGAAGACGTCGGATTGGAAGATCAGGCCCAAGGCCCCGAAAATCAGCGCCATGCCGCCGAAGAAAAGCGGCAGCATGGCCAGGCGCCGCTCGACCGCATAGCCGATCGCCAGAGCGGCGGCCGAAGCGGCGACCAGAACCCAGGTCGCGGTCTGGAAGTCCTTGGTGACGAAATAGGCTACGCCGAAGGCGATCGCCGCGCCGTAGTCAACGACCGTCCGCACCCAGCCATTCTTGGGCCGCTTGGCCTCGCGATCGTCCTTTGGCGAAGCTTCGCTCACGGATCAGTCCTTCAGGCCGACGAGGGAGCGCGAGAACGCTCGGGCGTCGAACGGTTGCAGGTCCTCGACGCCCTCGCCGACGCCGATCAGCTTGATCGGGCTGTCGGAGGCGCGCGCCACCGGCACCAGCACCCCGCCCCGCGCGGTGCCGTCCAGCTTGGTCATCACAATGCCCGAAACCCCGACCTGGCCGCCAAAGATCTTTTCCTGAGCCAGGGCGTTGCGGCCGACCGTGGCGTCCAGCACCAGGAGGGTCTCATGCGGGTAGTCCGGATCAACCTTCTTCACGACGCGGATCACCTTCAGGAGCTCGTCCATCAGGCCCTGCTTGTTCTGCAGGCGACCCGCAGTGTCGATCAGCACCACGTCGTAGTGCTCGGCCTTGGCGCGCTCGACAGCCTCATAGGCGAGAGCCGCAGCGTCGGACCCCGTCGGCTTGGACATGAAGTCGGCCCCGGCGCGATCAGCCCAGACCTTCAACTGCTCGACGGCGGCGGCGCGGAACGTGTCGCCGGCGGCGATCAGCACGCGCGCGCCCTTCTCGGTCAGGTCAGCGGCGATCTTGCCCAGCGTCGTGGTCTTGCCCGAGCCGTTGACGCCAATGAACAGCACGACGTAGGGCCGGGGCCCGTTCAGCGGATCAAAGTCACCCTGACGGTCGGACAGCTCGGCGGCGATCAGCTCGGCGAGGGCCTCCTTGACCTCTTCGTCGGTCGACGACTTGCCAAACCGCGCCTTGCCGAAGGCTTCGGTGATGCGCGCGGCGATCTGCGGACCAAGGTCGGCCTCGATCAGCATCTCCTCGAGGGCGTCCAGCTGCTCCTGGTCCAGGGGCTTCTTGGTGAAGACCCCGGTGACCTGTTCGGTCATCGCCTGGGAAGACCGGGTCAGGCCAGACGTCAGGCGCTGGAACCAGCCTTTTTTCTGATCGGGCTTATCGCTCATCCGCGCCCCTTTAGTCGAACGAGCGAAAGTGTAAATCGGGATTTAACGGTCGATGGTTAGCGCCGCGCCCTGACGCATGCGATGAAGGGGCATGGACTTGCAGCTTGACCCGCTCGGAACTGCGCTTTTCTGGCTCGACTACGCCGCTGCGGCGGTTTTCGGGGCAACCGGCGCCCTCGCGGCCGCCCGACGCAAGCACGATATCATCACCTTCGGATTCTTCGCCGCGATCACCGGGGTGGGCGGCGGCACCCTCCGGGACCTGCTGATCGGCGCGCCGGTCTTCTGGGTGCAGCGGCCCGGCTACATCCTGGCGTGCCTGGCCGCCGCCACCGTGGTCTGGCTGCTGGGCAAGCGCGGCTGGCGGTTCCGGGCCCTGCTGTGGCTGGACGCCCTGGGCATGGCCGCCTACGCCGTCGTCGGCACCGCCAAAGCGCTCGGCCTGGGCGTCCACCCGCTGAGCGCCGTCGTCATGGGCGTCCTGACCACCGCGTTTGGCGGCGTGATCCGCGACGTGCTAGCCGAAGAGCCGAACCTGTTGCTACGGCGGGAGATCTACATCACCGCCGCCCTGCTCGGCGCGGGCGTGTTCGCGGCGCTGAAACTTCTGGGCGTTCCGTTCTGGCCGGCCGGGATCGCGGGATTCGCCGCGGCGTTCGGCCTGCGGGCCTGCGCCATCCTGTTCGGCTGGAGCCTGCCTGGATTCCACGATGGCGATGAGCGGCCCCAGTCGTCAGGCTAGGCGGGCCTTAGGGACTCATGCTCCGTGGGTCGCCCAACACAGCAGATTGGGAAAAACATCCCCTTGCGCCCGCTGACGCTTGATCCAATATCTCAATTGCGGGCCGGGCCCCTCTGACGACTCTCGCGTTTCAAAAGCGTGATCGTGATGTCGGACCGCGTCGGGTGCGCTCGGCGTCGGGTCCAAGGGTCAAGCCCCCCAGAACCCCGCCAACCCGGTGTCGGGCGCTCCCTCTCAAACAGAGGAGAGCGCACATGTCCCTGAACCCTATCCACGCCGCTCGCGTGCGGATCGCCGAAACCTGGACCCCCGCGCAGCTGGATCAGCTGGACGCCTTGGTGGCCGTTTGCGCCTTGGTGGCGCGCGCGGATGGCTGGGTCACTCCCGAGGAGCGCGCGCGCATGCTCGAGCGCATGCGCGGCCTGGCGGCGCTGGCCGTGTTCGGCGTCGATGACGCCCTGGAGGCGTTCGAAGCCCTGGAGCGGCGCTTCGAGCAGGATCCGGAAGCCGCCCAGTTCGAGGCCGAGATGGCCATCCGCCGCCTGCGCGGCCGCGATGACGCGGCCAGATCGGTCGTCAACGCCGCCTGCGTGGTGGCGACCTCGGACGGCGGCCTGGATGCAGAAGAGCGAGACGTCCTGCTCAGGATCTGCAGCCTGCTGTCTCTGAGCCCCATCCAGTTCGACCTGGTCGCCGAGCGGGGTCGGCGATGAGGATCGGAACCACCGCCCCGTCGACCTGGGTCGCGCTGCGGATGGCCCAGCAGACCCTTGTCCAGGCCGCGTCGCACGCCAGCCAGCCCACCGCCAAGCCGGTGACCGCGCCTGACCGGATCGAACGCGGACCCGCGCCGCGCTCGCTGATGGCGGGGCGCCTGGATATCCGAGCCTAATTGTCGGCCCGACCCTGAACGGCGCGCCGCCAGCCCGGCGGCGCGCTCCCCCTCACGCGGCTAAGGCAAGCGCCGCGGCGATCCGATCGCCGGCGACCGGCGGTGCGCGCGCCGCCCCCTGGTCCGCCGCTCACGATTGAACGAGATCATGGATTTTCTGACCCTGCCGATCATCGGCAAACCGCTCGGGATGTGGGCGGGCTTTATTCTTGGCGTCCTGGCGCTGCTGGCGTTCGACCTGGGCGTCGTGCCCGGCCGCAAGCGCCCCCCGCGCGAGATCGGCGTCCGCGACAGCCTGATGATGTCGCTGCTGTACATCAGCCTGGGCCTTGGCTTTGGCGGTCTGGTCTGGATGCAGCTGGGCGCGACGGCGGGCGTCGAATACCTGACCGGCTTCGTGATCGAGAAGAGCCTGGCGATCGACAACGTCTTCGTCATCGCGCTGATCTTCGGCTTCTTCGCCATCCCTCCGGCCCTGCAGCACCGGGTGCTGTTCTGGGGTGTGATCGGCGTCATCGTCCTTCGGGCGATCATGATCGGCGTCGGCGCGGCCCTGGTCAGCCAGTTCGGCTGGGTGCTGTACATCTTCGCCGCCTTCCTGATCATCACGGGCGTCAAGATGCTGCTCGTCGGAGACAAGCCCGTCGACCTGAACAACAACGCCGCGCTCAAGTGGCTGCGCCGCGTGTTGCCGGTCAGCGACAAGCTGGAAGGCGAGCGCTTCTTCGTGCGCGGCGTCGACAAGCGAACGGGCAAGACGGCCCTGCTGGCCACGCCGCTGTTCCTGGCCCTGGTGCTGGTGGAACTGGCCGACCTGGTGTTCGCCGTCGACTCGGTGCCGGCCATCTTCGCCATCACGACCGACCCCTACATCGTCTACACCTCGAACATCATGGCGATCCTGGGCCTGCGAGCGCTGTACTTCGCCCTGGCCGCCGTGCTGCACCGCTTCGCCTATCTGAAGCAGGCGCTGGCCGTGCTGCTGGTGTTCATCGGCGGCAAGATCTTCATCGCCGACGCCCTGGGCTGGGAGAAGTTCCCCGCCGGTCTGTCGCTGTCGATCACCTTCGCCATCCTGGCGTCGGGCGTGGTCTGGTCGCTGTGGAAGACGCGGAGTCCGGCTTCGCCCAACGCGGCGGCTGGCGACTAACCCCGGCCGTTGGCGGGGCCGCGGCGATCAGGCCGCGGCTTCGACTAGCTCGGCGAGGGCTCGGGCGCCGTCGTGGCCGACGACCCGGAACGCCTGGATCGCGCCCGGCGTCGCGGCGCCCTCGAAGGCGATCTCGGTGAAGTCCTCGGCGCGCGCCACGCCGGGGCGCTCGACGAGACCGGCCAGCGTGCGGCCGACCTGGGCCTGCAGGTGGCGCTCCAGGCCACGCTGCCCGGCTTCACGCAAGCGACGAGCGCGCTCCTTGATCACAGGCCCCTTCACCGGCGGCATCCGCGCCGCCGGCGTGCCGGGGCGGGCGCTGTAGGGGAAGACGTGCAGGAAGGCCAAGCCCGCCTCCTCGACCAGCTTGAGGGTGTTCTCGAAGGCCTCGTCGGTCTCGGTCGGGAAACCGGCGATCAGATCCGCGCCAAACGCGGTGTCGGGGCGCACACGGCGGACCTCCGAAACGAGTTTCAGCGCATCCTCGCGGCTGTGGCGGCGCTTCATCCGCTTGAGGATCAGGTTGTCGCCCGCCTGCAAGGACAGGTGCAGGTAGGGCATCAGCCGCGGCTCGGTCTCGAGCAGTTTGAAGAGATCCGGATCGATCTCGGCCGCGTCGATCGAGGACAGACGCAGGCGCGGCAGGTCGGGAACCATGCGCAGGATGCGGCCGACCAGCTGGCCCAGCGTCGGCTGACCCGGCAAGTCCGCGCCCCAGGACGTCACGTCGACGCCGGTCAGGACGACCTCGCGATAGCCCTCGGCCGCCAGCTTGCGGACCTGCTCGACGACCTCGCCGGCCGGGGCCGAGCGCGAGTTCCCCCGGCCATAGGGGATGATGCAGAAGGTGCAGCGGTGATCGCAGCCGTTCTGCACCTCGACATAGGCGCGGGCCCGGTCTTTCAGGCCGTCGATCAGGTGACCGGCGGTCTCCTTGATCGACATGATGTCGTTGACCCGCACGCGGGTGGAGGTGTCGGTCAGGGCGCCGGGGGCGGCCTTCTCGGCGTTGCCCAAAACGAGATCGACCTCGGGCATGGCGGCGAAGGCGGCGGGATCCACTTGGGCCGCGCAGCCGGTGACGATGATCCGCGCGCCGGGCCGCTCGCGCCGCGCCTTGCGGATCGCCTGACGGGCCTGGCGCACGGCCTCGCCCGTCACCGCGCAGGTGTTGAACACCACCGCGTCCGAAAGGCCGTCGGCCGAGGCGCGCGCGCGCATGGCCTCGCTCTCATAGGCGTTTAGCCGGCAGCCGAAGGTGACGACATCGACGCCGTCGGGGCCGGACAATGTGGTCGCCGGCCCGCCCTCTTCACCGGCTTGCGGCGGAGGCTTCGGGGTCGCCTTGATGACGGTGTAGCTGGCCATGGC
The DNA here is from genome assembly GCA_002280275.1 of Caulobacter vibrioides. Taxonomy (GTDB): domain Bacteria; phylum Pseudomonadota; class Alphaproteobacteria; order Caulobacterales; family Caulobacteraceae; genus Caulobacter; species Caulobacter vibrioides_A. The sequence goes on from NCDQ01000051.1 coordinate 15,070, forward strand.
CTTAGGCGGCGACCAGCTCCGGCAGCTTGCCGGCGTATTCCATGGTGATCGGGCCTGTCATGATCACGTGACCGTCGCTCTCGCGCCATTCGATGGTCAGGGACCCGGTGTCGAACTCGACCCGCGCCTTGCGGTCGGTCAGCCCGCGACGCACGGCGGCGACCTGAGCGGCGCAGGCGCCGGTGCCGCAGGCCTGGGTGAGGCCCGCGCCACGCTCCCAGACCTTCAGGCGGATATGATCGCGGGCGGCGACATGCGCGAAGCCGACATTGACGCCCTCGGGGAACAGCGGATGGTGCTCGACGAGGCTGCCCGTGCCGCGCGCGAAGTCGTCGGTGACCGGCGCGTCGACGAAGAACACCACATGCGGATTGCCCATCGAGACGCAGACAGGCGTGTGGACCAGCGGCGCGTCGATCGGACCGACCTGCAGCTCCACGCGCTCGGTGTTCATCTCCTCGGAGAGCGGGATCTGGGTCCAGTCGAGACCGGGCGGACCCATGTCGACCGTCACCAGCTTGTCGCCGGCCGCAACGCCCGACAGGCGCCCGGCCACGGTGTCGAAGGCCACCGCGTCCTTGCCGGCCGACTGCATCAAGAGCCAAGCCACACAGCGGGTGCCGTTGCCGCAGGCGCCGGCTACTTCCCCGTCCGCATTCCAGAACCGGACATAGGCCGACGCGCCCTCGGCCTTGGGCGGATCGATGGCGATGACCTGGTCGCAGCCGATCCCACCGTCGCGTTTGGCGATCGCGCGGATCTGCTCAGGCGTCGGGTCGAAGCGTTCGGTCAGGGTCTGGACGACGACGAAGTCGTTGCCCAACCCGTTCATCTTCAGGAAGGTGCGGCTCATGGCCGGGCTATATAGTGGAAAAGCCGCGCCAAGTCAGGGGAGGCAGCGACGCGGGCCATGATCGCGCTTCAAGGCTTAGCGAGTTTGCGCGCGTCGTTGATTTCGATCCAATAGCCGTCCGGATCCCGGAAGAAGATCTGCCGCACGCCGTCGCTCCGGGTTTGGCTGACTTGACCGACATTGCCAGCGAAATCCTGCCAGTTCATTCCGCGAGCCTTCAGCGCCGCCATCACGGGCTCCAGACTGTCCGTGGTCAGCGCGACATGCCGCTCGCGGTTCTCTGGAACCGGGGCGGTTCGACCGCCAAGGAGATGCAATTGCGCAGCGCCCAACGCCATCCAACGACGCCCCTGTGCGGCGGAGGGGATTTCCCTCAGGCCCAAGACCTGACCATAAAACGCGACGCTCGTGTCAAGATCGGCCACGTGCAGCGCAATATGATCCACCGCAACGCTCGCTCCCGACATCGGCTGAGGATACGCCAGCGTCCGCGCAGGTAGGGCCAACATGCCGACCGTCCACAGCAGAGCGCTCACAACAGCGCGCCAAGAACGACTGCGCTCGGCCCGATTGGTCATGAAAATCCCCCATCGCGACGCGGAATGCTTCCAAGGCGCTACAGTATTTCTAGCCTGACCGAAGATTGCGGTCAATTCCACCTGGTTGAGCTCTGGCGGAAGGCACGTTTTTGGCTACGGTCAGGGCCATGAAAACGCTGCGCACCTCCGCAGGGGCCCTGGCCCTGACTCTGATCGCCCATGGCGCCGCGATGGCCCAGGCGCAGGATCCCCATCTGGCTCTTGAGGCCGTCGAAAGCCCTGAAGCGCTCGCCTGGGTGAAGGCCGAGAACGACAAGACCCTGCCGCTGCTCTCCAGCGATCCGCGTTTCGCGGGCCTGCAGGCCGAGGCCCTGAAGATCCTGGCCGCCAAGGATCGGATCGCCATGCCGAACTTCGTCGGCAAGACGGTGTTCAACTTCTGGCAAGACGCGACCCATGTGCGCGGCGTCTGGCGGCGCACCAGCCTTGAGTCCTACAAGTCGGCGGATCCCCAGTGGGAGACGGTGATCGACCTGGACGCGCTCTCGGCCGCCGAGGGCAAGAACTGGATCTGGAAGGGCGCCGACTGCCGGCCCAAGACCCACGACCGGTGCCTCGTAAACCTGTCCAACGGCGGCAAGGACGCCGTCACGGTCCGCGAGTTCGACCTCGTCACCAAGACCTTCGTCGATCCGGCGACCGGCGGCTTCGTCCTGCCCGAGAGCAAGCAATCGATCGAGTGGCTGGACCCCGACACCCTGATCCTGACCCGCGACTGGGGTCCGGGCACGACGACCGACAGCGGCTATGGCATGGTGGTCAAGACGCTCAAGCGCGGTCAGACCCTGGATCAGGCGGTCGAGATCTATCGCGGCCAGAAGGGCGATGTGTCGGTGCGCCCGAACGTCATTCGTGACGCCGAGGGGAACCGGGTCGTCCTGATCGAGCAGGCGACCGACTTCTTCAACAGCCTGTATTTCGAGTGGACGCCCAAGGGTCTGGCGCCGCTGCCGCTGCCCAAGAAGGGTGGCGTTGTCGGCATGCTGGACGGATCGCTGGTCGTAAAGACCGAGGAGCCCTGGACCTTCGCCGGCGTCGCCATCCCCGCCGGCAGCCTGGCCCTGGTTTCGCCCGAGCGGCTGCGCCCGGGCAGCGAGATCGTGACGTCCAACGGCTGTAACCCCTGCGCGATCCTCTCGCCGGGTCCGCGCCAATCGATCGCCCAGGCGACCGTCACCGATCACCGCGTGGTCGCCGTCGTCTATGACAACGTCCGGGGCTCGCTGGTCAGCCTGGAGAACCGGGGCGAACGCGGGGTGGTCAAGACCAGCCTGCCCGTCATCGACAACGCCGCCGTCACCCTGGGCTCGCACTCCGACGAAGGCGATCTTGTCTTCTACACCGACGAGGGTTTTGCGACTCCGACCCAGCTGAAACTGGCCGACGCCACGGGGACCACCGCCCAGACGATCAAGGCCCTGCCGGCCCAGTTCGACGCCAGCAAGCTGGAGGTCGAGCAGAAGGTGGCCACTTCCAAGGACGGGACCAAGATCCCCTACTTCCTGATCCACCCCAAGGGCCACAAGCACGACGGCAAGAACCCGCTGCTGCTGCACGCCTATGGCGGATTCAACCTGTCCAAGCTGCCGGTTTATGATCCGCTGATCGGCAAACTGTGGCTCGAGCGCGGCGGCAGCTACGCCGTGGCCAATATCCGGGGCGGCGGCGAGTTCGGTCCCGAATGGCACCAGGCGGCGCTGAAGGCCAATCGCCAGCGGGCCTATGACGACTATTTCGCCGTGGCCGAAGACCTGATCGCCAAGAAGATCACCTCGCCCCGCCATCTGGGCGCCTATGGCCGCTCGAACGGCGGCCTGTTGATGGGCGTGGCCATGACCCAGCGGCCCGACCTGTGGAACGCCGTGATCGTGGAAAGCCCGCTGCTGGACATGATCCGCTACACCCAGCTGCCCGCCGGCGCCTCGTGGATCGGCGAGTACGGCGATCCGGCCATTCCCGCCGAGCGCGCCTGGATCGAGACCTACAGCCCGTACCAGAAGCTGAAAGCCGGCGTGAAGTATCCGCTGGCCTACATCACCACCTCGACCAAGGACGACCGGGTCCATCCGGGTCATGCGCGCAAGTTCGCCGCGCGCCTGGACGACCTGAAGGTCGACAACCTCTATTTCGAGAACACCGACGGCGGCCACGCCAACGGGGCCGATCCCAAGGCCAACGCCCGCCGCTGGGCCCTGCACTACACCTACCTGTCGCGCCAGTTGATGGATCACTAAATGCGTAAGTCGCTGCTTGCCCTCCTCGCCACCACGAGCCTGATGACCCTGACCCCCGCGATCGCCGCCGACACCGCCAAACCCGCCGGCAAACCCGCCGCCGAGGCCCGCACGCCCCTGTCGGAGCTGGGCAAGGACGACCCCTATCTGTGGATGGAGGAGATTGAGGGGACGCGCGCGATGGACTGGGCCAAGGCTCAGAACGCCCGCTCGCTGCCCGTGCTGCAGGGCGATCCGCGCTACGCCGACCTGGAATCCAAGGCCCTAGCCATCCTGAACGCCAAGGACCGGGTGCCCGGCGTGTCTTTCGCGGGCGATGGTTCCTTGCGCAACTTCTGGCAGGACAAGGACCATGTTCGGGGGATCTGGCGTAAGACCACGCTGGACAGCTACCGCACCGCCGAGCCCGTCTGGGAAACGATCCTCGACATCGACGCCCTGACCAAGGCCGAGAACGCCAACTGGGTGTTCAAGGGCGCCAGCTGCCTGCCGCCGGACGACACCCGCTGCCTCATCACCCTGTCGAACGGCGGCAAGGACGCGGTGACGGTTCGCGAGTTCGACACCACCGCCAAGGCCTTCGTCCCGGGTGGGTTCGAGCTGCCGGAGGGCAAGCAGAACTACACCTGGCTGGACAAGGACACCCTGCTGGTCGGTCGCGAATGGAAGCCGGGCGAGCTGACCAAGTCGGGCTACGCCTATGTCCTGAAG
>NCDQ01000465.1 GCA_002280275.1 Caulobacter vibrioides
AACCACGCTTACGACGCCGGGGCGGGCGATCCCTTGGACAATCGGGCGGCGCGGGCGACGCCACGGCACGCGAGGCGCGCGCGCCCGGGCAGAACCGCCGCGGCCCCAGCGGGGGGGCGGGGGCGCTGAGGGCGTGTCTCGTTCTGTCATAACGGCACACGGCCCGTGTCCCGATCCGCGACACGCGCATCGGGCGTGCCACCGGCCGATCCTTGCGCGTCAGCAGGTTAGCGCGTGGCATGCGCCGTGCTCCTGATCCCAAGCATGACCACCCCTCAACGCCCGACGCCCACCACACCCTGCCCCTGGTGACCTCCGGGCCGGGGGCGACGGCCTGGCCCCAATTGGTCCCGAAGGGCCGCTCGGCCAGCGCCTGAGCGACGCGGCTTTCGAGAGTCTCGTTAAGGCCAAGCAGCTCAGCCTCGGCGCGCTTGCGAGCGGTGACGTCCTGGAACAGCACCGCGACCTGCTTCAGTTCCGGCGGCTCAAGCCGAAAGGACGACAGCTCGAGATGGCGGCCCGTCGCCACGAGCTCCTGCTCGAAACGGATAGGCTCGCCCGTCCGGAGCACCGCGCCGTATCGCGCCACCCAGGCGTCGGCTTCTTCGGGCACCACCTCCCGGAGCCTACGCCCTACGACATTGGAGATACCGGCATGCCGCTCGTAGGCCGCATTGGCCATGATGTGAACGTAGTCGCTGTTGGTCCCATGAGGCCCATCGAGAAACTCGATGATGCAGAAGCCTTCGTCCATGGACTCGAAAAGCGCCTGATAGCGAAGCTCGTCGGCGCGATGGGCGCGCTCCTGACGGACCCGCTCGGTAATGTCGTTGCAGAGGATCAGAACGCCCTGAACCTCGCCCTGATCGCCGCGAACGGGCGAGAACATCAGGTTGCACCAGGCCTGGACGTTGTCGCGCGTGAAGCGGACATATTCTCGCACGATGCTTTCCCCCGCCTGGGCCTGACGCAGCAGCGGCAGGCCGGCAGGAATAGGGAAGGCTTCGTCGAAACGCGCGCCCAGCACCGGGGAGACCAACAGGCTCTGGGCGGCGTCGTTGTGCAGCATGCGGGCGTCCTCGCCCCAGGCGAGGAACGATGGGATCGGCGAGGCCAGCATCATGCCGGCCACGATCTTCAGTCCGGTCGGCCAACTTTCGGGAGATCCCAGGCCGGCCTCAGACCAGTCATGGGCGGCGATCGCACACGCCGTCTCGCCCCGTCCGGCCAGGAAGGTTGGGAGCCTGAACTCGGTTGACGAGCCCTTCGACCCGGCGGCGGACACGGCATCCAATCGAACAGCCCCGAGACCGCACTTGCACGGTCAAGTTTCTAACGGCTGTCTACGTTTCCGGTTGCAGCGCGCCGCGAAAAATATGGCCAAGAAAAAAGCCGGCCCTTTCGAGCCGGCTTGTTCCTTAGATCTCAACGTCAGCCTCAGGCCGTGACGCTGGCGCCGGCGCCCGGAGACAGGGGCACCAGCGACGGTGCGATCACTGCGGTGGCGGCTTCTTCTTCCTCACGCTTGGGCGGAACGCCCTTGAGCACGCCGGCGATCTCCTCGCCCGACAGGGTCTCGTACTCCAGCAGCGCCTTGCCCAGGGTGTGCAGGTCGTCGATCTTGTCGGTGAGGATGCGGCGCGCCTCGTCCAGGCCCAGTTGCACCAGGCGCTTGACCTCACTGTCGATCAGGCGGGCCGTCTCTTCCGAAACGTTCTGGGTGCGGGCGACCGAGTGACCGAGGAACACCTCGTCCTGGTTGTCGCCATAGGCGACGGTGCCCAGGATGGCGGAATAGCCCCAGCGAGTGACCATGTTGCGGGCCAGATCGGTGGCCGCCTTGATGTCGCTGGACGCGCCCGAGGTGATGTTCTCCTTGCCGAAGATAATCTCCTCGGCCACGCGGCCGCCCATCATGATGGCCAGACGGCTGGTCATCTGCTGGTACTTCATCGAGTAGCGGTCGCCTTCCGGCAGCTGCATGACCATGCCCAGGGCCCTGCCGCGCGGCACGATGGTGGCCTTGTGCACCGGATCGGCCAGCGGGACGTTCAGCGCCACAATGGCGTGGCCGCCCTCGTGATAGGCCGTCAGCTTCTTTTCTTCCTCGTTCATGGCCATCGAGCGACGCTCGGCGCCCATCATGACCTTG
>NCDQ01000466.1 GCA_002280275.1 Caulobacter vibrioides
ATCGGCCAGATAGGTGAAATCCGCCTGCGGGAGGCGTTGCACGAGAGCGCGGTGGACGGAAAGACCGCCAACCCCTGAGTCAAAGACGCCGATGGACATAAGGCAGGTTTAGCCGCGCCCGCGCGGTTCGTCCACGCCGCCGCTTTGCGGCCCGAGTTGAAGGTTACAGCCCTGTCATGTGACGCAGACCCGGGGCTGTCCTAGGGTCGGCGTCAACACATCCACCGGAGACGATCCGTGCAACGTCGCACCTTCCTCGCATCAGCCGCCGCCACCGGCGTCGCCGCGACCCTCAATCCGAGTTTCGCCATGGCCGCCGACACCAATCCCATGCTCGCCAAGTGGACGGGCCCCTATGGCGGCGTGCCTGCCTTCGACAAGGTCAAGGTCGCCGACTTCAAGCCGGCCCTGGAAGCGGCCATGGCCAGGAACCTGGCCGAGATCGACGCCATCACCGCCAACACCGCCGCGCCGACCTTTGAAAACACTATCGCGGCGCTCGAAGACAGCGGCCGGACCCTGTCGGATCTCTACTGCTATTACGGCATCTGGGGCTCGAACATGAGCTCGCCGGCGTTCCAGGCAGTCGAGACCGAGATGGATCCCAAGCTCTCGGCCCTGAACGACAAGATCACCCAGAACGAGGCGCTCTTCAAACGCATCGAGACGGTCTACAACTCGCCGGACAAGGCCAAGCTGACCCCTGAGCAGCAGCGCGTTCTGTGGATCTATTACCGCAACTTCGTGCGGTCGGGCGCCAAGCTGAGCGCCGCCGACAAGGCGCGCGTCGGAGCCATCAACACCGAGCTGTCGGGCCTCTACATGTCGAGCGGTCGGGCCTGTTCACCAAGTTCAGCCAGAACCTGCTGGCCGACGAGAACGCCTATATCGAGCTGACCGAGGCGGATCTCGTGGGCCTGCCTGAGTCGCTGAAGGCCAACGCCGCCTCCAGCGCCGAGCAGCGCAAGCTGGCCGGCAAGCACATCATCGTCAACACGCGCTCCAGCGTCGATCCGTACCTGACCTATTCGCCGGTGAGGGCCACCCGCGAGAAGGTGTGGAAGGCTTTCGTCAATCGCGGCGACGGCGGCGGCGCCACCGACAACAACGCCCTGATCGCCCGGATCCTGAAGCTGCGCGTCGACCGGGCCAAGCTGCTGGGCTACAAGACCCACGCCCACTGGCGGCTCGAAAACGCCATGGCCAAGACCCCCGAGAACGCCATGCAGCTGATGGAGGCGGTGTGGACCCCGGCCATCGCCCAGGTGGCCATCGACGTGGCGGCCATGCAGGCCATTGTCGACGCCGACGCCAAAGCCGGCGGGGCGAGCTTCAAGATCGCGCCGTGGGACTATCGCTTCTATGCCGAGAAGGTTCGCAAGGCGCAGTACGACCTCGATATGAACGAGGTGAAGCCGTACATGCAGCTGGACAAGCTGCGCGAGGCGATGTTCTGGGCCTCGGGCGAGGTCTATGGCTTCCAGTACCAGAAGGTCGAAGGCCTGCCGGTCTTCCACGAGGACGTCACCGTCTATGAGGTGACCCGCGCCGGTAAGCATGTGGGCCTGTGGTACTTCGATCCTTATGCCCGCGAGGGCAAGCGCTCGGGCGCGTGGATGAACGCCTATCGCACCCAGGAACGCTTCAAGGGCGAGATCACCACGATCGTCTCCAACAACTCCAACTTCATCAAGGGCCCGCCCGGCGAGCCGGTGCTGATCTCGTGGGATGACGCCACCACCCTGTTCCACGAATTTGGCCACGCCATTCACGGCCTGAACGCCAACGCCACCTATCCGTCGGTGTCGGGCACGGCCGTGGCGCGCGACTATGTGGAGTTCCCCAGCCAGCTGAACGAGCACTGGCTGCCGACCCCGCAGGTGCTCAGCAAGTTTTGCGTCCACTACAAGACCGGCGAGCCGATCCCCCAGGCCCTGGTCGACAAGATCAAGGCGGCGGACAAGTTCAACCAGGGCTTCGACACCACCGAATATCTGGCCAGCGCCCTGATCGACATGAAGCTGCATCTGGCCGGCGACGTGGATATCGATCCGGACAAGTTCGAGCGCGACGAACTGACGAAGCTGGGCATGCCCCAGGAGATCGTCATGCGGCATCGCACGCCGCAGTTTGGTCACGTGTTCTCGGGCGACGGCTATTCGGCCGGCTATTACAGCTATCTGTGGTCCGACACCCTGACCGCCGACGTCGCCGAAGCCTTCCAGGAGGCGCCCGGCGGCTTCTACGACAAGCCGACCGGCCAGCGGCTGATCGACACGATCATGTCGAAGGGCAATTCGGTCGACCCGGTCGAGCAGTTCAGGGCCTTCCGGGGCCGCGACGTGAAGATCGGCGCCCTGATGCGCAACCGCGGCTTCCCGGTGCCGCCGGGGGCGTAGGGGACTTGGCCCTCTCCCCCTGCGGGAGAGGGTGGCCCCGGCGAAAGCCGGGGTCGGGTGAGGGGTTTCTCGGCGTGTCCGGCGTGACCCCTCATCCGTCATCCTTCGGATGACACCCCGGATCGGGTCCGGGGCAAGCTCTTCTCCCGCAAGGGGAGAAGGTAAGGATTGCTGGCTGCGAGGTGTAATCTGAAGATCGCCCTATCCGCCCTGACGCTTTGTCTGGCGCTATCCGCCGGCGCCCACGCCCAGACCGTTGACCTCGGCCCAGCCCCCGACGGTCCCGGCAGCGCGGTGGTCGAGGAACTGCTGGTCGTGGCCCGCGCCCCTGGCCCGGCGATCTGGCTGGTCGAGAAGGGCGGGGCGAAGCTCTATGTCGTCGGCGCGGCCGCCCCCCTGCCCCACCAGATGGCGTGGAAAAGCCCGCGTCTCGAACGCGCCCTGGATCAGGCCGATCTCCTGCTCGTACCGCCCAAGGCCTCTGTTGGTCCGGCCCAGATCGCCGGCTTTGTGCTGAAGGGCGGCGCG
>NCDQ01000052.1 GCA_002280275.1 Caulobacter vibrioides
GGCGTCGGCATAGTTCAGGCCTTCGTCATATTGCGAGAAGCCGTTGTCGGCGACCTTGAAGCCGATGGTGTCATAGGTGCGGCCCACGTCCGGCGTGGCCGGGTTGACGCCGCCGACGCCGATGCCATAGCCGGCGTACGTCTCCATGATCTGTTCCTTCCGCTTGTTGGACGAATAGGACAGATCGGCGACCAGCTTGGTGCGGTCGGACAGCTGGAACTCATTGTTCAGACCGGCCGCGAACAGCTGGTCCATGCGGGTGTTGTAGTCATTCCGCAGTTGCGGGACCGCGTTGTTGAGCAGACCGCTGCGCGCGAATTGCGAACCGCCCAGGTCCTCAGTCTTGACGTTGGTGAACGTGGCGTTGTCCGCCCAGCCATTGGAGAACCACTGCGCCCCGCGGGTGGTCTCCTCCTGCCGGAAGGTCGAATAGTAGAGATCCAGGGTCGAGTGAATCTGATCGTTCGGCTGATACTCGAAGATGCCGATGACCGCGTCACGCTTGTTCAGGCGCGAGGTCGCAAACAGCTCCTGGCCGTTGAGGATCAGGGCGTTGTCGGCGCTGTCGGGCGTGACGGCGAAGCCAAAGGCCTCGTAGCCATAGGCCTTGTAGTGCTTCACCTGCGACGGCGAATCCAGGTGGGCGTAGCCCAGCGCCACGCCGATCGTGCCGTCGGCGAACTGGTTGATGTAGCTGGCGCTGTAGCGGCCGCCCCAGTTGCTGACGTCGTCGTTCAGCTTCTTGCCGGCGGTCTTCTCGCCGCGAATGTTCACCGCGACGGCGCGCTTGCCGAACTCGAGCGGACGCACCGTGCGCAGGTCGGCGGTGCCCGACAGGCCCATGCCAGAGACCTGAGCGTCGGGGGTCTTGTAGATCACGACGCTCGACAGCAGTTCCGACGGATACTGGTCGAACTCGACGGCGCGGTTGTCGCCGGAGCTGGCCTGCTGGCGGCCGTTGAGCAGCGTGGTGGTGAAGTCGGGCGCCAGGCCCCGGATCGAGATCACCTGGGCGCGACCGTTGACGCGCTGGGCGGCAAGGCCTGGAAGGCGTGCGATCGACTCGCCGATCGAGACGTCGGGCAGCTTGCCGATGTCCTCGGCCGAGATAGCTTCGACGATCGAGGTCTCGTTCTTCTTGATGGCGATCGCGTTCTGGATGCCGGCCTTGATGCCGGTCACCACGATGGCCTCGACGGCGTCATCCTCGGCCTTGGGCGCCTGGGGCGCTGTCTGCGCCCAGGCGGCGCCGGACCCGGCCAGGGCCAGGGTGATCGCAGCGGCTGAAGCCGTGCCGTAGAATCGCTTGTTGGACGGACGCGCGCCGCTGTTCGTGCGGTTTCGCATAGACTCTCCCCCTCTGATCTCGCCCTGCTGCGGCGACGTATCGTTCTTGTTGTCAGGCTCAATAGCCGTGAATGCGCTCATATGGAAGCGCTTCCAATTGCACTCAGGGCGACAACGTTGTCAAGGTCGGCCGACCTAGACGAGGGGCGCGCCGGTGGTTTGCCGGGTCACGACGGCGTGCTCGAGCTGATCGAAGATCGCCGCATTCGAAACGTTGGCCCCCGTCAAGCGCGCGACCAACAGCTCCACCGCGCGCTGACCCAAAACCTTGACCGGCTGGTGCACAGTGGTCAGCGGCGGCCAGACGATGCCGGCGACCGGCGCATCGTCGAATCCTGTGATCGACAGGTCCTGCGGGATGCTCAGGCCCCGGCCGTGGGCGGCGGAAAGGACACCGGCGGCCATGTCGTCATTGGCGCAGACCAGCGCGGTGGGCTTGAGCGGATGGTCTAGAAGCTCCGGCGCCAGACGGGTGCCGGACCGAAAGGTGAAGTCCCCCCGCAGGACGACACAATCGCCCTCGCCCAGCCCCTGTTCGGCGAGCGCTCTGCGAAAGCCCTTGAGGCGGCGGTCGGCCGAAAGGTGGCCTTCCAGGCCGGCGATAAAGCCGAATCGCCGATGCCCGAGGCGCAGGAGCTCGCGGGTCATGTCGTAGCCGCCGCCCTCGTCGTCGACGCCGACGCCGTCGGCCCTGCCGCGTCCAGGACCGCCGGGCGAGACGGTCACGACCTTGCAGCCCTGCGCGAGCGCCGCCTCGATCAGTGCGACATCGTCGCTATACGGCGGCGATAGGATCAGGCCCTCGCAGCGTTGGGTGGTGATCAGGTCCAGAATCCGCTTCTGGTTATCGGGCGTCTGTTGCGGAACGTTCTGGACCAGCACCTGGTAGCCCAGCGCCAGACAGGCGCGCAGCGCGCCCAGCTCCAGCGCGGATTCGTAGTACGAGTTCGGCTCGTTTTCAGGATCGGACGCGAAGACGAAGGCCAGTAGTCTGCTCGCGCCGCCTGCCAGGCTACGGGCTTGAGGGTTGACCTTGTAGTCCAGCGTCTCGACCGCCTGCATGACCCGCGCGCGGACTTCGTCCCGCACGTTCGGACCGCCGTTCAGCACCCGCGAGACCGTTACGCGCGCCACGCCCGACAGGCGGGCGACATCGTCAATCGTGGGTCTTTTGGTGGTCAATGGGCTCCCCCTCCGAGCGCCGGGAAGATGGTCAGGAAAGCAGAGCAACACAAGCGACTCAACGTGAGGGCTATCAGCACGCGATAGGAGTGACCAATTTTCAATTATTGGCATGACCAATAATTGACAAACCGGACCGGTGGCCAGATATCTTTCGTGCAGGCTCGCGACGTTCATGACGAGCCCCATTGGGAGATCGCCATGGGAACCAGAGGCCTCGCTGTGCTAGCCGCCGCGCTTTTCACCCCGGTCGTGGCTCACGCTGCGGATTTCACGATCCTGGGCTCAAGCTTCGGCAAAGGCCCCGTCGCCCCCGCGCTGCGCGAGGCGATCGTCGCCAGGGCCTTGGAAACGGTCGATCGTCCGCCTGGCGCCATTCCGCGGCTGCACACCGAAGGCACCCTGCCCGGCAAAGGCATCCGCGAGATCAGCATCAAGGCCAAGCAGGACCAGGCGATCGTGCTCAACCTCGCCCTGGCTTGGCGGCTGACGGGCGATCGCCGGTTCCTTGACGCCACGGGGCGCTACCTGGAGGCCTGGGCCGATGTCTATCAGATGTCGTTCAACCCGATCGACGAGACGGGCTTCGACACCCTGATCCTGGCCTACGATCTCACGCGGCCCGACCTGACCGGGTCCACAAGAGCCAAGCTTGACACCTTCTGCCGAAAGATGGCGGTCGGCTATCTAGACGCCATGGACGCAGGGCCTCGCAACGCTGAAACCAACTGGCAGAGCCACCGGATCAAGCTGGCGACGCTCGCCGCCTACCAGACTGGCGACGCCGCCGTCATCGCCCGAGCGCGGCAGGCCTTTCGCAAGCAGATCGGCGTCAATCTCTACGCCGACGGCTCGACGTACGATTTTCACGAGCGCGACGCCCTGCACTACGTGACCTACAATCTGGATCCACTGATGATGGCCGCCCTGGCTGCTCAGGCGCACGGCGAGGACTGGTTCGGCTGGACCAGCGCGGAGGGTTCCAGCTTGCCCAAATCGCTGGACTGGCTGGCCGCCTATGCGCGGGGCGACAAGACCCATATCGAGTTCGCCAACTCCAAGATCCAGTTCGACCGCGACCGCGCCGCGTCGGGCCAGAAGGAGTATGCGCCGCACGCCTGGGACGTCGCCAACGGCGTCGGGACCTACAGCCTGGCCAGCCTTTTTGACGCACGGTTCCTCGCGCTCCGCGATGACCTGGCGAAACGAACCGGCAAGCGGCCGTCGGTCTGGATCGAGATCCTTCGGGCCTCCCGCGCCCCGGCCGAGTAGCGCCATCGGTTGACCGCCCCGCCCGGCTCTGCCCCAATCGGGTCAGGAGGACGGCATGACTCGTGTGAAGCGTATCCTGACCGGAGGGGCCATAGGCCTCGTCGTGGTCGCCTTGGTCGCGGCGTACTTCGCGTCCCCAGTCCTAGCCCTGCATAGCCTGACCGAAGCCGCCAAGACTGGCGACCGGGCCAAGCTGGAGCGCCTCGTGGACTTCCCCGCTGTCCGCGACAGCCTGAAGTCCCAGCTCAAGGCAGCGATGACCCGGGCGGTCGAGCAGGACCCGGAGCTGCGTGACAATCCGTTCGCCGCGTTCGGCCAGCTCCTGATGGTCGGCGTGGTCGACAAGGCGGTCGACGCCTTCGCCACGCCGGACGCTATCGCGGAAATGGTCGCCACCGGCCGCGCGCCGGAGAAACTATCGCCCTCCGAGCAGGGGCCGCGTGTCGAGACCGGCAAGCCGCGCGACAAGTCCGACACCGAAATCCGCTACGGCTTTCAGGACCTGGACCACTTCAAGGCGACTTATCGCGACAAGGCCAAGCCCGACGAGCCTGTGTTTGGCCTCACGCTGGAGCGGCAAGGCCTGTTCCGCTGGAAGCTGGTGCGGATCGACCTTTCGCCGGCGACCTAGAGCGACAGTCCGGCCAGTTTGGCCAGGGCCGGAATGTCGAACGAAGCCTCCAGAGCCGCCGCGATCTCGTCGAGGGCCAGATCCACGCGCGCGGCCTGATCGACAGCGTCCGACGCCGCGCCCAGCTCCGACAGAAGCGCCGCGCGAGCCTCGCCGCGATCAAACAGGCCGTGGACGTAGCAACCGCTGACGCGTCCGTCCGCCGAGACCGCGCCGTCCGTCTCGCCCGTATCGAACATCAACATCGATCGGATCGCGCCAGTCGTGCGGCCGACATGCATCTCATACCCCTCGAACCGCGCGCCGCCCGGCAGGCGCCCGGTCACTGGTCGCAGGGTCTTGTCGCCGGTCATCACGGTTTCGACGTCGAGCAGGCCAAGGCCTTCGGACGCGCCCGGCGCGCCCTCGACGCCGTCGGGGTCGGTCACACGCTGGCCCAGCATCTGATAGCCGCCGCAGATCCCCAGCACCCGGCCGCCGCGACGCAGATGGGCCCGCAGGTCGATGTCCCAACCCTGGGCGCGAACGAAGTCGAGATCCGCCCGCGTCGCCTTCGTGCCGGGCAGGATCACGAGGTCCGCATCGCCCGGCAACGCCGAGCCGGGCGGTACGAAGGCGAACTCGACCCCGGGCTCGGCGCGCAGCGCGTCGAACTCGTCGAAATTGGCGATGCGGGACAGCATCGGAACCACGATGCGGACCTTGCCGTCCCGTGCCGCTGAGCGCGCATCCAGCACAACCGCGTCCTCGGCCGGCAGCCGTCGCGCCGCTGCGAGCCAGGGCGCCATGCCAAGGTCCGCCCAGCCGGTGCGGTCCACGATCGCGCGCCGCCCGTCGTCGAACAGCGCCGGATCGCCGCGAAACTTGTTGATCAGAAAGCCCTTGATCATCGCCCGATCTTCCGGATCGAGCACCGCGTGCGCCCCCACCAGGGCGGCGATCACATGGCCCCGGTCGATGTCGCCGACCAGGACAACGGGCACGTCGGCGGCGCGGGCGAAGCCCATATTGGCGATGTCGCCGGCCCGCAGATTGATCTCGGCCGGGCTGCCGGCCCCCTCGACAATGACGAGATCGCTCTGGCGCTCCAGCGCGCGAAAGCTCTCCACCACGATCGGCAGCAGGCTGGCTTTGTGGTCCTGATAGCCGCGCGCCGCCCAGGAGCCCGCCATCCGGCCGCGCACCACCACCTGCGCGCCGACATCGCTCTGAGGCTTGAGCAATACGGGGTTCATGTCGACCGTCGGCGCGGTCCGACAGGCGATGGCCTGCAAGGCCTGGGCGCGGCCGATCTCGCCGCCGTCGGCGGTGACAGCGGCGTTGTTGGACATGTTCTGAGGCTTGAAGGGCCGCACCACCAAGCCGCGATTGGCGAACAGCCGGCACAGGCCGGCGACCAGCACCGACTTTCCGACATCCGAGCCGCAGCCCTGGATCATCAAGGCGGCCATGCGCTGGTCTCCTCCAAGACAAGGTGGCCGGGGGCGAGGGACATAGCCCCC
This sequence comes from Caulobacter vibrioides, assembly GCA_002280275.1. Lineage (GTDB taxonomy): Bacteria > Pseudomonadota > Alphaproteobacteria > Caulobacterales > Caulobacteraceae > Caulobacter > Caulobacter vibrioides_A. Next base: position 5,935 of record NCDQ01000052.1, read on the forward strand.
GCCCCCGCCCTCGCTAGAAGCGCGCCCGCAGACCCAGGAACGCGCCACGGCCTGGCGTGCTGTAGTTCAGGATGGTCTGATAGTCCTTATCCAAGGCGTTCTCGACCCGGCCATAGACCTCGAGCGTGTCGCTGATCGGATAGGAGGCGCGCAGGTCCACGGTGGCGTAGCTTGAGACCGCCACTGTGTTGGCCTCGTTGTTGTAGGTCTTGCCCACATGGCGGACCGCCACCGTCGTCGACAGGCCGACTGGCCAGCGATAGGTCGCCGACAGGTTCGCGAGGTTCTTCGGACGGCGCGACAGCTGTTTGCCGTCATTGGCGCCCGCCGCCAGCTCGGCTTGAGTGTAGGTATAGTTGCCGGTGATCGTCAGGCCAGCGAGCGGGCGCGCCTCGGCGATCAGCTCGACGCCTTGGGCCTTGGTCTTCTGCAGATTGCGGTAGTAACCGAACCGGAAGACGCCGCCCGGCGCGCACATCGTATCGGTCGCGCCGAACGCGCACGAGAAGAAGCGGATCTCGTTGTCGGCCTCGCGGTGGAAGACCGTCGCCGAGGTGCGGACCTTGCCTTCCAGGAAGCGCTGCTCGACGCCGGCCTCCCAGCTGTCGAACTCTTCGGGCGACAGCGCGGCGTTGCCGTACTCGCTGAACAGCTCATAGAGACCCGGCGCGCGGAAGCCTTGGCTGTAGCCCGCACGAAGCACCGTCGCGCTGTCATTCAGCGCCCAGGCCGCGCCGACCTGTCCCAGGGTGTGGGCGCCGTAGGCGTCGTGGTCCTCGTAGCGCAGACCGCCGGTGACCGTCAGGCCGGGCGCGATCTCGGCCTGGAGCTGGCCATACAGGCTGTCGGCGCTGATCTTGCCGGTGCGGAACGCTACGTTCGGATTGGCGACCGACGGCGAGCGGGTGCGCATGCGCGAACGTTCGCTCTCGGCGCCGAAGGTGGCGGTCCAGGTTTCGGTTATCGCGAACACGCTCTGATACTCCCAGCGCTTGTTCTTGCCGGCCGCATCGAAGGTCATCGGCACGGCGGCGCGGGCGGGGTTGTAGTTCTGGCGGTCGGTGTCGGTGTAGGCGAAGCCGACGCGGTTGTTCCACCGGCCGTCCAGCAGGGCGGCGTTCAGCCCCTGATAGACCACCAGTTCCTTGGTGCGACCAAACTCGGGGCTGTCGGTGTTAAAGCCGTCGAAGTCGTTCTTGCCACGCGAATAGACCGCCCGGGTCTCGACCGAGACCGCATCGCTCAGCTTCACCCGCAGGCGGCCCGACAGGCCGCTATTCTGATAGCCGTCCTTCTCCTGGCCCAGCTTGTACGAGGAGAAACCGTCGGTGGTGTAGTAGCCGCCGGCGACGCGCCAGGTGACCTTGTCCGAGGCGCCGCCGACAGCGCCGCGCAGGTATCCGGTCTTGCGCGCGCCGGCCTCGGCCGACAGTGCGCTGGTGAACGGCGTGGTTGGCTCGGCGGTGACGATGTTGACGACGCCGCCGATCGCCTGGCTGCCCCACAGGGTGGATTGCGCGCCGCGCAGCACCTCGATGCGCGAGATGTCGCCGACCAGCAGGTTGCCGCTGTTGAAACCGCCCTGAATGGACGACGGATCGTTCAGCTTCACCCCATCGATCAGCACGACGGTGTGGTGGCTCTCGGCGCCGCGGATATACAAACTGGTCGCCGAACCGACGCCGCCGTTGCGGGCGAAGGTCACGCTGGGCGTCTGGGCCAGCAGCTCGGTGACCGAGGCCGCCTGGCTGGCCTGGATCACCGGCTCGGTCAGGACGGTCACCGACGCGCCGACCTTCTCGATCGGTTGGGCGGTGCGGGTGGCGGTGACGACCAGTTCGGCCACACCGTTGGCGCCGGTCGCGCCGGCGACATCGGCTTCAGGGGCCTTCTGGTCATCGGCGAACGCGGGCGCGGCCAGCAACGCGGTGGCCAGGGCGGTGGAGCTTAGAAGGGCTCGGATCATGTTCAGTCTTCCCGTTATGAACGACCCACGCGACATCCCGAGCGCCCGCGAAGACGCGAACGCTCAGGCCGCCGCGCGGCCTGTTGACTGTCGTTTCTCGGGAGATCCCGTTCGTTCGGCGCACCCCGGCCGAGCGATGAACGACTGCGCCGGGCAGGTCTCCTGGCTCACGGGTCAATGCTTCTGGGCGTCGCCTTCCCAGGCCCTTGCGGGCCTAGTGGCATGTGACGCGAAGCTCGCCGCTTACAGTTGCGGGGGCAGCCGAGGTCTTGAACCTCGTTCCCTATTCATCCTCTTTCGAGGAACCTGACGCGTCGCCAGAGCTATAGGCTGCGCCGCACACGGTCAATGTGGAGGTTGAGTGACGGGTTTGGGGCTAGCGCCTGGGTCCCTTCGCGACCCGTTACTTAAGCTCAAGTCGTCCGCTTCACGTCCTTCTATCCCGACCTCCCCGGCGAATCGCCGGGGAGGTCGGGTTTCTGGAAGTATGCTCAAGACTGCTTTCGACTCGGAGCGGACGTCGTGAAATACCCCTCTCTCCATGAGAGAGGGATTCCTTGTGGCCGACTTCCACCCTTCACCGACTTTGGCGACGTCCGTTTCAAAACATGCGCTCTGGACACCCCAATCCTCGTCGGCGCACAGGGATTGGGGTCGCCTGCTCCCAACACAATCAACGCGTTATCCCGCCGAGCGACGGGGCCATCCAAAATCGACGCATCGCCTGCAAAACCGCCCGCACAATGGTCCCACCTCGTCGCGAGGAAAGGGCGCATGGCCAGCGACCATTTGCGGCGGCGGGGGCGGTCGAGTGGGAAGAGGTTCGAGGGGGATACTCGAACGGTCCGGGGACCTGGTTGCTGGCCAGACCCGCCCGCCGTCGGCGTGGTTGAGGGCAAAGGGATGTGTCTTAGCCTGTATTGGCTCGTCCTCCTCGACCGCTGGGACTTTTCGGAAACGGAAGGCCCAGGTCCCGGTAAGGCCTGAACAGGGCCACCTGACGGGACGCTGATGGATAACGGCTGCGCGGAGCGTCGAGCTTCGTCGAAACGGTATCTACAAACTCACACTCCGGACGAATGTCCGGCGCTCCGCGTCCCTTTCCAGACCTTCAGCGGCCGGCCGCGTGAAGCGGCGGCGCCGTGCCCATATCGAGGAACAGGCTAGCGCTGGCTGGATATTCCTCGCACACTCGTTTGAAAGCGCGATCAACGGCGCGGGGAGAAGTTTGAGTATGTCCGAGGCCCAGTCTCCTCAGAAGGCGTCATCGTGGACGCTGGCGGCGTTCGCGGCGCCCTGCATTCCGGTGGCGGCCATGGGCCTGCCGCTCGTGGTCTATCTGCCCGAATACTACATCAACTCCCTGGGCCTCTCGCTGACCGTCGTCGGTTCGGCGTTCCTAATCGTCAAGCTGATCGACATCCTGTTCGACCCCCTCTTCGGCGGCCTGCTGGATCGCACCCGTATGCGGATGGGGCGCTTTCGGCCCTGGATGCTGATCGGCGCGCCGATTCTGACCGCAGGCTGCTATGCGCTGTTCATGGCCGAGCCGGGCGTTGGCTCGCTCTATCTCTGGTTCTGGCTGGCGGTGCTCTACGGCGGCTACTCGATCGTGGTTCTGTCCCAGACCGCCTGGGGCGCGGTGCTGTCGAGCGACTACGAGCAACGCTCGCGCGTCTATGGCTGGTGGCAGGCGGCGAACGTCGTCGGAATGATTCTGGTGCTCTGCCTGCCGCCGTTCATCACCGGCGTGCTCAAGGGCGACCACATCGACAGCGTTCGGGCGATGGGCTGGTTCATCGTCATCCTGCTGCCGATCACGGTGCTGCTGGCTGTCGCGACGGTGAAGGAGCCGCAGGCCCCGCCGCAACACGGCAAGACCGGTCTTGCGCAGTACTGGCGACTGCTGATGCGGCCTTCGGTCCAGCGCCTGCTGTTCGCCGATCTTCTGATGGGCCTGGCGCCTGGCATCGCCGGCACGCTGTTCCTGTTCTTCTTCGAGCGGATCAAGGGCTTCGACAAGACCCAGGCGGGCGTGTTGCTGCTGGTCTATTTCCTGGCCGCCCTGGCGGGC
>NCDQ01000467.1 GCA_002280275.1 Caulobacter vibrioides
ACAGCATGCTCATGAGCGCCAGCTCCGCGCGGCGCGCCAGGCCAGCAAGGCGAAAGCGGGGGCCCCGAACAGCGCGGTGACGACGCCCAGCTTCAGCTCCTGTTCGGTCGGGATCATGCGCGCGGCGAGGTCCGCCAGCACCACCAGGAGCGCCCCGGCCAAGGCTGCGGGCCAGAGAATGCGCTTGGGATCGTCCCTGACCAGCGCCCGCACCAGATGCGGCGCGGCCAGGCCCACAAAGCCGATCACGCCCGAGGCGGCCACCGCCGCGCCGGTCAGCAAGGCTGAGCCCGCCACCGCATAGACTCGCAGCCGCGCCATCGGCAGGGCCGACATCCGCGCGGCCTCTTCGCCCAGGGTCAGCATCCGCAGGCCTGCGCCGGCGCGCAGGCACAGCGCCGCGCCCAGCGCCATGGGGACCAGCGCCCTCAGGGCGTCCGTCAGATCGCGGTTCGCCACCGAGCCCATCAGCCAGGCCAGCATCTCGGCCGTCGCGACTGGCGAGCGCGAGAGATTGAACACCAGGGCCGTCAGCGCGCCGCCAAAGGCCGACAACGCCACGCCGAACAGGATCAGCGCCTCGGGCTCGCGAAAGCGCGCGGCGACGATGACGACCAACGCGCCGGCGACGAGCGCACCGGCCAGGGCCGAAAGCTCGATGGCTCCAGGCAAGACCGCCAGTCCCGCCGAGATCGCGAAAGCCGCGCCCAGGCCCGACACGGCCGATACGCCGAGCACGCCGGGATCCGCGAGCGGATTGCGCAGCAGCCCCTGCATGGTCGCCCCCGCCATGCCCAGCGCCGCGCCCACCAGGGCCGCAACCGCCACGCGCGGCGCCCGGATCGTCCAGAGCACCTCGGCCGGCGGGGAGCCGGGCTGTAACAGCGCCTGGCCGTACTGCTGAAGGGAAAAGGCCGTCTCGCCCAGCGTGATGGCCACGGCGGCCGCGAGCCCCAGCGCCAGGGCCATGAGCAAACACAGACGCGACAGGCTCATCGCGCCGCCTTCGCTAGCACAACCGCGCCATCGGCGGCGAACCAGCCGGGGCACCCAACCATGGCGGCCGGCAGCGACGCGACGGCGCGCGACTCCACCGCCCGGCGCAGGGCCGCGTGGCGCCCCGGGCCCCAGCGGTCCGCGCCGGCCAGGGCGCGATCAAACATGCCCAGCACCACGGCGGCCGGCGGCGTCATCACCATCTGCTCCAGAGACACCGGCGCGAAGTACGGCGCCTTGGTCGTGTTGGCATAGCCCGCCGCCCGCAATATCGCATCGATCAGGGTGTTGAGGGCCGGAGCGGCGTTCGCGCTCCAGGGATAGGCGACGAGGTAACCGTGCGGCGCGCCGCCCGCATCCTCCACCCGCGCCACCCAATGCCAGGGGCGCGAGGCATCCGCGGGCTCACCCGGGCGCTGCGGGTCTGGCCATGCCATCTCGGCGTTCCTCCTGCCGTTACTGCCGCATCACAAGGGGCAAGCGCGGCATCCCGCAAGGGGGGTTCAGGACCGCAGGCGCTCATACACGGGGCGCAGCAGCATCGGCGACAGGAATAGCGGGAACTGGCACAGGGCGAAGAACATCAGGATGCGCGGATCGGTCGCCGCCGGCAGCACCGCCAGATAGAGCGCCATGTTGCGGTTGCCGGAGAGCAGCCCGCCCGAAAGCGCCACGCGCGCCCCGGCCACCCGCAGGAAGGCGAGCGCCGTCAGGATGTTCAGGCCGAAATTGCCGGCAAAGGCCAGCGCGACCCCGCCCAGCACCCAGAGCGGCTCCGCCAGGATCGTCGCCTGCAGCCCGTCCATCACGCCGAAGCCGTAGAGCACCACCAGCAGCACCACCGCGCCATCCACGCCACGGCCATAGCGCTGCAGCCGCGCCGGCCCGGCCAGGCGGCGGATCACGAGCGACACCGCCAGCGGCAGCCCCACCACCAGCGCCAGCCGCGCCATCAGCCCGCCGAGCGAAATCGCCAGGTCGATCCCCATCAACCCCAGCGCCAGGGGCGGCGCGGTGAAGGGCACCAGCAGCGTCGACAGCACTGCCACCACCAGGGAAATCTCCCCGTCCAGCCCCACCATGCGGGCGAAGGCCGGGGAGGAGGTGGCGGCGCAGCCGGTGGCCATGATGACCAGGGCGGCC
>NCDQ01000468.1 GCA_002280275.1 Caulobacter vibrioides
CATCCGCAGGAAGTGCGCCGTCGAGGCGAAGTCGACGGTCGAGGGCGGCGTCGGAATCAGCAGCGCATTGGCGGCGCGCAGCACGGCCAGCGAAAGCATGCCCAGCGCTGGCGGCGGATCCAGTAGGACCACGTCGTAGTCCCCGGCCATACTTTCCACGCCGCGACGCAGACGGTCGAGCGCGTCCGGATTGCCTCGAAGCCGTGCCGCGGCCTCGTATTCGGCCTGGTAGAGCCCCAGGTTCGCAGGCACCAGATCGATGCCCGGCCAGGCGGTAGACCGCAGGGCATACTTCAGGTCCGGTTCGCCGCCGTGGCGGAAGAAGGGGAGGAGGGTCTCCTCATCATCGATGTCGATGTCAGGGTTGAAGCCGAAGATCGTCGTGGTGCTCGCTTGGCTGTCGCAGTCGATCACCGCCACCCGATAGCCCTTCAACGCGAGGAACTGGGCGACGTGGCAGGTCAGCGTGCTCTTGCCGACGCCGCCCTTGAAGTTCTGCACCGCCAGGACGATGGGCGGATCGTCAGGCCCGCGCCGAGGGCGCGTGCCGAAGACGTCACGCATATGGTTGACCTCGGACAAGCTGTAGCCTTCCCGGCGGCCGTTCGCGCTCAAGCGCGGGGCGGGGAGGCGTCCGTCGGCTTCGGCCTGCCGAATGGCTTCAGAGGTTCGCCCGACCATCTCGGCCGCCTTCGTGACTGTGAACCGCAAGTCGACGATCTTCTGCTCACCCGGCGCAAACACCGTGGCGCGAAGGCGGGTGATGACGTCATGCGCTCGGTCGCTGAGCGCCGACATGGCGGCGAGCAGGACGGGGCCGGAAGCGGTGCTTTCAGCTAGGGCTTGCTTCGCCATGGTCCGCCTCCTTTGCAAATATCCGACATCATGCCCGGAATTTGCCAAGTTTTCGGCTCGATACAATGAAGAAAGGGTTAACAGCGCGCCGAGCCTGAACCCTCTTGGTTCAAGGCGACGGCAAGCCAGCCTGTCCGCCGCACCCCGTTAGAAGATATCTTAGGGATAAGGTTAGACAGAGTTAGGCGCCGCGAGAGGGCCGGAAAAGCCAGTCCTCACAAGGGGTTTTGAAATCGGTCGGTCACCGAAACCCCGAGAGTAAGGTCACCGATCCCCCGGCAAGGCGGTCATCGATCCCCCGTGGAAAAGGTCATCGATCCCCCGACGGAGGAACCCTGCGCTTCTCAAACATCGCATCGACCTGCATGGCCCGGGCGTCCTCGCGCTCACGACGGGCCGAATCGGCGGCGAGTCGCTCAAGGTCGGCCTTAATGGCGGCGCGCTCGGCGGCGTCCCGCCGCACGAAATGGATCGCCTGGGAATTGTCGGCCGTGTTGACGAAGCTGAGGTCGTATTCCGGCAGATCATTGGCGGCGACGATCCGCTTGAGCAGGTAGTTGAACTGCTTGAGCGGGCTCTCACTACCGGTCTTGTCGTGCAGCACGCTCACCCGACAGGTCCACCCGCCGGGTTGGTCGCCAGCGTGCTTGCGGGCGATCCGATAGATGGCCCGCTCGACCCCGCCGGCCAGGGCGAAATAGTCCGGATGCAGGGTCAGCAAGGAGCGATCCTTGATCACCCCCTCATAGACCCAGTTGGACAGGGTCAGGCTGAGCCCCTTGGGCGCGCCGGTCACCGGATCTGATTCCAGCACCCACTCGTCGAGCCAGCCGAACTGCGCCTTGCTGTTGCGCTTCGAGCCACGGATCGAGGTCTGGATCGTGGTGGCTTCGAGGCGCTGCAGCGCCGCCTGCAGCTCCTTGTAGCCCTTGCCCCCGGTGTCGCGCTTGATCGCCTTCAAGAGGTCGTAGCTGGTGGTGTGCAGGGTGCGCGGCAAGTCGTTGACGCCTTGCTCGCGCATCTGGTTGATCCGAGAGGTCGCCCAGATGAGGATGTCGGCGTCCCAGATGGTGGCGATGCCGAATGCCGGATTGGCGCTGACATGCACCCAGACCTCGCCATCGGGGCTGGTGTATTCGATGGGCTTCAGGCGCTTGCGTTTGCTCAACGAAAAGAACGGCCGCTCCATCACCTCCCGCTGGTCTTTCAGCGGCAGGCTGCTCATCCGAGGGATGAAGAGATCGAACTCCTGTTGTCGAATCGCGCGCTTGGACATCTTGGGC
>NCDQ01000469.1 GCA_002280275.1 Caulobacter vibrioides
TGCAGGGCATCGGCGCCACCGGCGGCGTGGTGAACCAGGTGACGGTGGGACCGCCCAAGCAGGACGGCGTCTCGGGTCGCACCCTGATCCAGGCCAGCGGCGGCAACACGCTGGGCGACTCCGTGGGCGGCAAGGTCGCAGGCCTGGTCAGCTGGCGGGGCGGCGCGTTCGACGCCACCGCCGGCGTCGCCTACGAGACCCGCGGTGCCTTCTATGACGGCGCCGGCCGACGCATCGGCATGGATACCGCCCAGGGTGATGTCCAGGATTCCAAGACCCTGTCGCTGTTTGGCCGCCTCGGCTGGCAACTCAGCCCCAGCACTCGCCTGGACGTGGTCGGCAGCCGCTTCGAGCTGAAGGGCGACGGCGACTACGTGACCGCCACGGTCGCTGGCCGCACGCCGTCGACCGCGATTCTCCCGACCGACGGCGACAGCGCCATCCGCTTGCCGACGACCGCTTTCCGTGGCGTGGTCCCCGGCGATCCAGCAGCCAACCGCGTCGAGTCGATCTCGGCGTCCTTGGTCAATGATGATCTCGCTGGGGGCGTGCTGAACGCCCAGTTGTTCTTCAACCGCACGCGCGACACCTTCGGCGGCGACATCAGCGCCACCTTCCAGGATGCGCGTATCGCGCCCATCGGCACGCTGTTCGACCAGTCCGCGAACCGTTCGCGCAAGTTGGGCGCGCGGATGAGCTATGAGCGCGCCGTGCCGGGGATCGAAGGCCTGGTCGCCACCGCGGGTCTGGACGCCCTGACCGACACCACAGCCCAACTGCTGACCGCCACGGACCGCGCCTGGGTGCCGCCGACCAAGTTCGAGAGCATCGCTCCCTTCTTCCAGGGCAACTACGCTCTTGTGGACGGCAAGCTGCGCCTGGCGGGCGGCGTGCGCTTCGAGAACGTCAAGCTGAAGGTCGACGACTTCACCACCCTGGCCTCCTACGGTTCGCGTCAGGTCGGCGGCGGCGCTCCCGAGTTCAAGGCCACCTTGGTCAACGGGGGCGTCGTGTTCGAACCGGCCAAGGGTCTGCGCGCCTATGCCAGCTATGCAGAGGGCTACACCGTGCCGGACGTGGGGCGTATCCTGCGCGGCATCAACATCCCCAATCAGGACGTCGACACCTACCTGGCGATCGAGCCCATCGTGTCCAACAACCGCGAGATCGGCGCCGAGTTCAAGCGCGGCCCCTTGGACGCCGACGTGACCTACTTCTGGTCCAAGTCGAAGCTGGGCCAGTTCCTGGTCCGCAACGCCGACGGCATCTTCGACGTCCAGCGCCAGGGCGTGGCCATCGAGGGCCTGGAGGTCAATGTGAAGGCCCGCACGCCCGTGCCCGGCCTGGAGGTCTCGACCGGCTACGCCCGCCTGCGCGGCCAGACCGACACTAACCGAGACGGTAAGGTCGACACCGACCTGGACGGCGCCAACATCTCGCCCGACCGTATGAACCTGGCCGCCGACTACCAGGCCGGCAAGTGGGCCCTGCGCCTGCAGGTGCAGAACTACAGGTCGCGCACCATGCAGACCGCGACGGTGAAGGACGATTTCGAAGGCTACACGGTCGCCGACGCCTTCGTGCGCTACGAGCTGCCGGTCGGGGCGCTGTCGCTGGGCGTCCAGAACCTCTTCGACAAGCAATACATCACCTACCACTCGGACACGACCGCGCCCCAGAGGGACAAGTTCTATGCCGGCCGGGGCCGCACCGCGACGCTGGGTTGGGAAACGCGTTTCTGATGAAGACCCTGCGTCTCCTGCACCGCTGGACGGGTGGCCTGATCGGCCTCCTGCTGGCGCTTCTGGGCTTCACCGGCGCGTTGCTGGTGCATGAGGACGCCTTCCTGCGCGCCACCGTGCCTCACGCCGCCTACGCCCAGCGGCAGGACACAGCCACCTTGGCGGCGGCGGCGGCGAGAGTCTTCGCCGCCGAGGACCGCCCGCGCTCCATCGTGCTGGCGACCGCCGACCAGGGCCTGCACAGGCTGAGCTACAAGGACAGCGAGCGGGCGGCCTATACCGACCAGGACGGCGCGATCATCCTGAGCTGGGCGTCGAAATGGGCGCGGCCCGAGGTCTGGCTGTTCGACTTCCACCACCACCTGTTCGCGGGGGATACGGGCGAGATCGTCGGC
>NCDQ01000470.1 GCA_002280275.1 Caulobacter vibrioides
GGCGATCATCGCGCTGGAGGTGCAGGGACTGGTCGAGGTGCGGGTCGGATCGGGCGCGGCGACCGCGAAGTTGCCGCCCAGGCCGACGAACACCTTGGCCCTGCCTTGCTCCATGGCGGCGATCGCCTCGACCACCGTATGGCCATGGGCGCGTGGCGGCTCAAAGCCGAAGACGTCGCGGAGCGAGTCCAACAGCGCGGCTGGAGGCTTTTCCCAGACCCCGACGGTGCGCGCGCCCTGGACGTTCGAGTGGCCCCGCAGCGGGCAGACGCCCGCGCCCGGTCGGCCTATATTGCCCTTGAGCAGCAGCAGATTGACCAGCTGCTGCACCGTCCCGGAACTGTCGCGATGCTGCGTCAGGCCCATGCCGTAGCAGAGGATCGCGGCCTTGGCCTTGGCGTAGACCCGGGCCGCCTCCTCGATCCGTTGGCGCGGCAGACCGCTGCCCGCCTCGATCGTGGACCAGTCCAGCGCCTCGAGCTGCGCCGCAAGCGCCTCGAATCCGGCCGTATGCTCGGCGATGAAGGCGTGGTCGAGGACGCCGCCATCCTGCGCCTCCATCGCCAACAGGGCCTTCATCATGCCCTGGACGAGCCTGGCGTCACCGCCGACCGTCACCTGGTAGTAGGCCGAGGCGATGGGCGTCGATCCCAGGGTCGCCATCTCGACGGCGTCCTGCGGCGAGGCGAAGCGCTCCAGCGAGCGCTCTTTCAGGGGATTGAACGCCAGAATCGTCGCGCCGCGCCGGCTGGCCTCACGCAGCGTGGCCATCATGCGCGGATGGTTGGTGCCGGGGTTGTGGCCGAAACACAGGATCAGGTCGGCGTGGTCGAAATCCTCCAGCGTCACCGAGCCCTTGCCCAGGCCGATCGAGTCCGGCAGGCCCACACTGGTGGGCTCGTGGCACATGTTCGAGCAGTCAGGAAAGTTGTTGGTCCCGAACCGTCGGCCCAGCAACTGGTATAGAAACGCCGCCTCATTGGACGCGCGGCCCGAGGCGTAGAACTCGGCTTCGTTGGGATCCTTCAGCGCCCTCAGCGCCGCCCCGGCTCGCGCGAACGCCTCGTCCCAAGCGATCGCCTTGTAACGATCGTCGGCCGGGTCGTAGGCCATCGGCGCGGTCAGGCGGCCCAGGTCCTCGATCTGGTGATCGCTCCAGGTCAGCAGCTCGCTGACGGTGTGGCGGGCGAACGCCTCGGGCGTGGCGCGCTTGGTCGTCGCCTCCCAGGCCACGGCCTTGGCGCCGTTCTCGCAGAACTCGAACGATGAGGTGTGCTTGGGATCGGGCCAGGCGCAGCCGGGGCAGTCGAAGCCCTCCGGCTGATTGGCCTGCAACAGGGTCTTGCCGCCCTCGATCACCGTCTCCTGGTCCGCCAAGGCGCCGGCCACGGCCTTCAGCGCCCCCCAGCCCCCGGCGGGCTTGTCGTAAGGGCGGACACCGGGGATCTTTTCGTCCGTCATCAGGCTGGCTCCGGCTGGGTTTCGATCAGGCGCTCGCCGCCGGCGAACACCGCGTGACCGTCGGCGCGGGCCAGCGCCACCAAGGTCAGGTTCGACGCCTCGGCGCGGTCGATCGCCAGAGCCGTGGGCGCCGAGACCGCCACCAGGACGGGGCAGCCCAGCCTGACGGTCTTCTCGACCATCTCGAACGAGCAACGGCTGGTCACCACGACGAAGCCGACCGCCGGGTCATGTCCTGCGCACAGCAATCCGCCGGCCAGCTTGTCCAGCGCGTTGTGGCGACCCACGTCTTCCCGCAGCAGGACAAGATCGCCGTCCAGCGAGAAGAACGCTGCGGCGTGGGTTGCGCGGGTCAGGCGCCCCAGGGCCTGCTCGTCCTCCAGCCTCGCTAGGGCGCGGGGAATGACGGCGTGCGCCAGGGTTGTTTGCGAGGCCGTCAGCACCGGCAAGGGTCGAACCGCGTCGGCCAATCGCTCGACGCCGCACAGCCCGCAACTGGAACGTCCCTCCAGATTGCGCGGTCTGGCCTTTCGCGGCCCCGCGCCCGGGCGGAAGCGGACATCAACCAAGACGCCCAGCTCTTCGGTTCGAATGTCGAGCGCGGCGATGTCCGGGGCGGCGGCCACCGCCTCGGTGACGACAAAGCCGCGCGCCAGGTCCTCCAGATCGTCCGGC
>NCDQ01000053.1 GCA_002280275.1 Caulobacter vibrioides
TGCCGGCCATGCCGCGGCAGAGCCTGCCGGTGCCCGACCGCTGGCGCATCATGCAGGCGCTCGATGGGGGCAAGTCGGGCGGCGATCTGGGCTCGACCCACCCCTCCGACGCCGTTCGGATCCAGGAACTGGAACGATATCTGACCAGCAAGGGCTGGTGAGGACTTGTGTGGCGTATTGGCCACACATACATGCCCCTTTGGGACGCGTTGTGCTTCATCAAGGCGACGCGTCCCGATCCGCCTAGGAAGGGGACACCATGAATATCGATCTCTACTCTGATCGCGCCAAGCAGGCCGTTCAGTCGGCCCAGAGCCTGGCCCTCGCGCGAGGCCATCAGCAGTTCGCGCCCGAACACATCCTGAAGGTCCTGCTCGAGGAGAAGGACGGGCTTTCCCGCGCCCTGATCCAGAGCGCCGGCGGCCGCCCCGACCAGCTGGACGGCGGCGTTGAGACCCTGCTGGCCAAGACCCCGCGCGTCGACGGGGCCGGCGGCCAGCTCTACATGAAGCCCGACACCGCCCGCGTGTTCGCCGAAGCCGAGAAGTCGGCCAAGGCCGCCGGCGACGCCTTCGTCACCACCGAGCGCCTGCTGATCGCCATCGCCAAGGAAGGCGGCGACGCGGCCAAGCTGTTCAAGGAGGCCGGCGTCTCGGCCCAGAGCCTGGAGACGGCCGCCAACGCCCTGCGCAAGGGCCGCACCGCCGACAGCGCAAACGCCGAGGAAGGCTATGACGCGCTCAAGCGCTACGCCCGCGACCTGACGGCGGCGGCGCGCGACGGCAAGCTCGACCCCGTGATCGGCCGCGACGAGGAGATCCGCCGCACGATCCAGGTCCTGTCGCGCCGCACCAAGAACAACCCCGTCCTGATCGGCGAGCCGGGCGTGGGCAAGACCGCCATCGTCGAGGGCCTGGCCCTGCGCATCGTCAATGGCGACGTGCCCGAGAGCCTGAAGGACAAGAAGCTGCTCTCGCTGGACATGGGCAGCCTGATCGCCGGCGCGAAGTATCGCGGCGAGTTCGAAGAGCGGCTGAAGGCCGTGCTGAGCGAGGTTACCGCCGCCGAAGGCTCGATCATCCTGTTCATCGACGAGATGCACACCTTGGTCGGCGCCGGCAAGGCCGACGGGGCGATGGACGCCTCCAACCTCTTGAAGCCGGCCCTGGCGCGCGGCGAGCTGCACTGCGTCGGCGCCACGACGCTCGATGAATACCGCAAGCACGTCGAGAAGGACGCGGCCCTGGCCCGTCGCTTCCAGCCGGTCTTCGTCTCCGAACCGACGGTGGAGGACACGGTCTCCATCCTGCGCGGGCTGAAGGAGAAGTACGAGGTCCACCACGGCGTGCGCATCTCGGACTCGGCCATCGTCGCCGCCGCGACCCTGTCCAACCGCTACATCGCCGACCGCTTCCTGCCCGACAAGGCGATCGACCTCGTGGACGAGGCCTCCAGCCGCGTACGCATGCAGATCGACAGCAAGCCCGAAGAGCTGGACGAGATCGACCGTCGCCTGGTGCAGCTGAAGATCGAGCGCGAGGCCCTCTCCAAGGAAACCGACGCCGCCTCCAAGCAGCGCCTGGAAAATCTGGAGGTCGAGATCGACGACCTGCAGTTCCGGTCCGACGAGATGACCGCCCGCTGGAAGGCCGAGAAGGAGAAGGTCGGCGGCGCGGCGCAGGCCCGTGAGGCGCTGGACCGCCTGCGCGCCGATCTCGCCAACGCTCAGCGCGCCGGCGACTTCGCTCGCGCCGGCCAGATCCAGTACGGCGAGATCCCGGCCCTGGAAAAGCGTCTGGCGGAAGCCGAGCAAGGCGACACCCAGGCCCTGACGCCCGAGGTCGTCGACGCCGAGCAGATCGCCGCCGTCGTCAGCCGCTGGACCGGCGTGCCCGTCGAAAAGATGCTGGAAGGCGAGCGCGAGAAGCTGCTGAAGATGGAGGACGAGCTGCGCGGCCGCGTGGTCGGCCAGGACGAGGCGCTGGAAGCCGTCTCCGACGCCGTCCGCCGCGCCCGCGCGGGTCTGCAGGATCCGTCCAAGCCGATCGGCTCGTTCCTGTTCCTGGGCCCCACGGGCGTGGGCAAGACCGAGCTGACCAAGTCGCTGGCCGAATTCCTGTTCGCCGACGAGGCGGCCATCACCCGGATGGACATGTCCGAGTACATGGAAAAGCACTCGGTCAGCCGCCTGATCGGCGCGCCTCCCGGCTATGTCGGCTATGACGAGGGCGGGGCGCTGACGGAAGCCGTGCGCCGGCGTCCGTACCAGGTCGTCCTGTTCGACGAGATCGAAAAGGCTCACCCGGACGTCTTCAACGTACTGCTGCAGGTGCTGGACGACGGTCGCCTGACCGACGGCCAAGGCCGCACGGTCGACTTCCGCAACACGCTGATCATCATGACCAGCAACCTGGGCGCCGAATATCTGGCCAACCAGGAGGAAGGTGAAGATGTCGAGGCCGTCCGGCCGATGGTGATGAACACGGTGCGCGGCCACTTCCGCCCCGAGTTCCTCAACCGGATCGACGAGATCATCCTGTTCAAGCGCCTGTCGCGCCACAACATGGGCGACATCGTCCGCATCCAGCTGCAGCGCGTCGAAAAGCTGCTGGCCGACCGCCGCATGGCGCTGGCCCTGGACGCCGAGGCCCTGAACTGGCTGGCCGACAAGGGCTATGACCCCGTCTACGGCGCGCGCCCCTTGAAGCGCGTGATCCAGAAGGAACTCGTCGACCCGATCGCCAAGAAGCTGCTGGCCGGCGACATCGAAGACGGCGGCGTCATCGCCGTCGGGGTCGAGGATGGGCAGCTGTCGTTCGGAAAAGCGGTGCTGCAGTAGGTGATCTCATCCCTCTCCCCTTGCGGGAGAGGGTGGCCCCGGCGAAAGCCGGGGTCGGGTGAGGGGTTGAAGATAGTATCCGCCGCGATCGGCCTTTCCGTCGGTCGCGGCGGTTTTCGTTTGCGTGACCCCTCATCCGTCGCTTTCAGCGACACCTTCTCCCGCAAGGGGAGAAGGGGGAGGCTTTTTCTCGCGCTCCCAACGCGGTATCTCCCCGCATGGCCAAGACCACCAAACTCATCACGGAATTCGACATCGAGGTCGACGGAGACCCCTATGTCTGGCGGCTGCATCGTTTGCCGCAATGGTCATACGATCCGTCCGAGCGCCACGGCAAAGTGATCGCCGCGCGGCACAAGGAAGGCCAGCGCGAGGCGCTGATCGAGTTCCCGCCCGGCCCCAAGCCCAAGTTCAGCGCCCCGCCGCTGAAGCCCTCGCAGATCCCCGTGCGCATTGTCGCGAAAGCCATCGCCTCGGCCATTGAAGCCGGCTGGGAGCCGCTGTCGCGTGGCAAGCCGGTGGTGATCTATGTCGACGAGGAAGGGGCTTAAGGCCCGCCTGGCCGGGCTCCTTGGCTGCTGAGCGAGACGTTGGTCGGCTAGACGTCCAGCTCCCCGCCAAAGAAAAAGGGCGCTCCCCAAAGGAGCGCCCGTTCACGGCTCGCCGGGAAGGGCGAGGTCTACCCGTAGTGGATGTCGTAGCTGCCCGCGCCCGTGCCGACCGTCAGGCCGGTGACGCCGACCAGCTTGATCAGGCCGTCGCCGAGGTTGGCGCCGCCGCTCATGTTCACCCCGACCAGGCCGTCCTGGCTGTAGACGTAGGTGTCGCCGTTCCAGGTGAAGATGGCCGCCGTGTTGGCGGTGGTGTGGGCCGAGACGTCGATCACCGCCGCCTGCAGTGTGGCCTTGCCGTCGGCGTACTGCTGGACGTTGGCGGTTAGGGTATGGATCACGGCGTCCAGCACCAGGCGGTCGACGCCCTTGGTGAAGCCGAGGATTTCGGCTGGGGCGCCGATGACTTCCGCACCTGCAGCGCCCTTGATCACGAGGTTCGACAAGGAGCCGGTCGCGATCTGCGGGAACAGACTGGCGCCCAGCGCGATGGTGTCGGCCCCCGCACCGAGGTAGACCTTCGAGGCGTCGGCTGCGCTATTGGACGTGGCGGCCGCGAAGACCAGCTTGAGAGTGTTGGTTCCGTCGCCCAGGCGCAGCGTCGATGCGGTCGCGCTGTCGTCGACCAGCCCGCTCGTGGACTTGCCGATCAGGTAGGTCAGGTTCAGGTCGCCGGCCAGGGTCGCATCCACGTTGGTGAAGTTGCCGTCGATCTGCGCCGTCAGCTTTCCCGGGCCGAGGATCGTCAGGTTCGAAAGCGGATACTCAAGCTGCCAGGCCTGGAGGTTCGTGGACCAGCCGTAGATCAGGCCCGCCGTGCTGTCGGTGTCGACATGCAGGACCATCGCGCCGTTCATCTGCGAGGCGTCGGCGCCGTTCACGAAGAACCCGATCGCGCCGCCGTCCACCTTGTACGCGCCAAAGGAGCCATAGGCCTCGGTCGTGGCGGCGCCCTTGAAGTTCTGGAGGTGCAGGTGCGCCGTCGCCGCGCCGTTGGCGAGGCCGGTCGTGTTGACCAAAGCGCCGTTCGGCGTGTCCTTCAGGACCGCGATTTGGCCACCGCCGAGGTTGAAGTTGACCCTGCCCTTGTCGGCGGGATTGTCGACGACGCTGTAGTAGACGGCGGCGCCCTGGACCAGCGGCGCCGGGCCGGTCGAATGGTAGTACACCGTCTGGAAGCCGCTGATCTCGCCGTCGTAGAAGGTCGAGTCCGTGGCCCCGGTGCGATCGATGTGCAGCACATTGCCCGTGCCCGCCGCCGTCAGGCTGGTTCCCTTGGCCATGCTGCCCTTGAGCGTCACGACATTGTTGTCGCCGGCCAGGGTGACGGCGCCGTACTGGACCGGCACGCCCAGGGTCGGGGTGGTGGACAGCAGGTGGCCCAGGGTGAGCGTGTCGCCGCCGTCGCTGGTCCGGATCGTTCCGAAGGTTCCCAGCGTGACCTTGATCGTGTCACGGCCGCCGTCGGCGTCGATGGTCACGCCGCCCGCGATGTCGCCGGTGACGGTGATGGTGTCGTTGTTGGCGCTCGACTTCAAGCCTGCGTCCGCCGCAGTCGGCGAGACGGACTTGTCGCCGGCGACCGTCAGGGTGACGCCCGCCGTGCCCGGCGCCGGCGGCGAACCGTAGGCGACCAGCAGGTCGCTGCGGAACTGCGCCACGCCGTCGTCGCCGAGGTCCGCCAGAAAGGCGTTGTTGGCCGCGGCGTAGGGTCCGATGTTCTCCTTGGCGGCGACCGACAACAGCCAGCCGACGATGGCGGCCTTCGTGCCCTGGCCCTCCAACCCGTCTCGGGCGAAGGCGGCGAAATAGGCCTGGCGCGTGAAGGTCCCGCCCTGGCCGTCCGGCACCATGTCGCCGAGAAGGCTATCGACCTTGGTCTCGCTGGGGACGACGCCGAAGATCTCGGTATAGACCTTGATCAAGGTGTCTCGGGTGCTGAGCGCGCCGTAGTTGGCGTTGAACCAGGCCGCGCCTTCTCCGGCCTTGCCCAGGTTCATGGCGAAGTTGATGAACCGATTTTCGACGTTGAACGTCTTGTAGTAGTCCGAATTCAGGTTCGTCGTGTTCGGCCCGGTCGGGGAGATCAGGTAGTCGAAGCCGCCGGCCCCCGGCACGCCGGGCGTGAAGAAGCTGTAGGCCATGCTGGCCACGGTGGTGGTCTCGAGGGACAGCCTGGCGATCTGGGTGCGAGCATCCGCGACGCTGAGCGCGCCGCTATCGATCTGGCCCGAGAGGTTGGTCAGCAGTATTTGGTGCGCCGCCGGAATGTGCGCGGCGTCCGTCCGCAGGATATTGCCGTAGTAGATCTTCAGGGTCTGCAGGGTCGTGGCCATGACACGCGAACTCCAATCCCTCGCCTTGCGGCGAACTCATCCCCCGCTCCAGCCTATATAGAGTTTACTAAACACCCTCAAGCTGAGCTGTGAAAATATAGCCCTTGGGTGGAGGGCGAAGGTTGGCCTATCGCCGCTTCAGCTTCGCCAACGCCGCCTGCATGGCCACCGCTTGAGCCGCCTTTGGGGCCGCCGGCTGGGCGGCGCGGTGTTTCTCGGCTTCGGCGACGAGGGGGCCGGTGGCGGCCTCGAGGCGGTCGAAGGCTTCGCGGATCGCGGCGGGCAGCTTGCTGGGCTTGTCGGGTTTGGGGTCCAGGGCCAGCACCTTGCGGGCTTCGCTGGCCAGTTGGCCGCAGACGCGGGCCCGGTCGCGGGCCTTGGCCAGGACGGCGGGATCGTCGCTGGCCTCCACCATCGCCCAGGCGGCGTCGATGGCGTCCATCAGCTTGTGTTGCAGGCGATCGCACCAGGTGCGGGTCGAGGGGCGGGTCTGGCTCATGACCCAAAGCATGCGGCAGCCCGGGGCGGCGGGGATAAGAAACGTGCGTTTTTGTGTAAGTCGCGGGTTTTCAACGGAAACGCCGGTTACTGAGCGGGGATAGACGCCGCTAGCCCCCAAGCCGACCTCCCCGGCGTTCGCCGGGGAGGTCGGACTTGCTGGAAGCCCTGTGGATAACTTTCTCTAAGCCCCGAACCCGCTCGCCACGACCGCGCGGGCGACGTCGGCCAACACCGCATTGCGGACGGCGTCATCGGGTGAGCCCTGGTCGTGGAATACCGCGAGAAGCAGCGGCTTGCGCCCCGGCGGCCAGGCGATGGCGACGTCGTTGGTGATGGCGCGGCCGTCGCTGCCGGTCTTGTCGCCGATCCGCCAGCCGCGCGGCAGGCCCGCCCGAAGGCGCCGATCGCCGGTGCGGTTGGCGATGACCCAATCGGCGAGTTGGCGGCGCGAGGTCGGCGTCAGAGCGTCGTCCAGCAGCAGGGTGCGCCAGGTCTCGACGATGGCCACGGGCGTGGTGGTGTCGCGAGGATCGTCCGGCGCGCCGAAATTCAGCTCCGGCTCGCGGCGGTCGCAGCGCGTGGTCTCGTCGCCGATGGCGCGCAGGAAGCGGGTGAGGGCGCTGGGGCCGCCCAGGGCGTCGAGCAGCAGGTTGGCGGCGGCGTTGTCGCTAAGCGTGATCGTCGCCTCGCACAGCGCGCCGAGAGTCATGCCCTGGCCCAGGCGCCTTTCGACAGCCGGTGAGTGGGCGATGAGCACGTCGCGGCCATAGCTGACCCGACGATCCAGCCGTTCGCGGCCTTGGTCGACCCGGCGCAGGATCGCGGCGGCGAGAGGTGTCTTGAAGGTGCTGCACATCCGAAAGCGCTAGGCGAAACGGCGCCCGTCATGGGTGTCCAGCACCGCCACGCCCAGGCGGCCGCCGCTGGCCTTCTCCAGTTCGTTAATACGTGAGGTAAGGTCTGGCGTAGCGCGCGCCACAGCGGGCAGAGTCAGGGGCGCGGCCGTCAGGGCCGACAGAAAAGTCCTGCGATGAAGCATTTTTGGGCGTCTCCTTGCCCACCAAACCTGCCCGGGGGTGGCGTTGTCCGCAAACGACGATACCTTGGCTGAGCCATGAAATGGATTTGGGTCTAGAGGATGAGCCGCGCGCAACTGCCGCTGAACGCCCTGCGGGCTTTCGAGGCCTCGGCCCGCCACCTGTCGTTCACCCGGGCGGCGATCGAGCTTTGCGTCACCCAGGCGGCGGTCAGTCACCAGGTGAAGGGCCTGGAGGCGCGCCTGGGCGCGGCGCTTTTTCGCCGCCTCCCGCGGGGTCTGGCGCTGACCGACGAGGGCCTGGCCCTACTGCCCAGCGTGCGGGACTCGTTCGACAAGCTGGGCGACGTCCTGGCGCGGTTCGAGGGCGGGCGGGTGATGGAGGTGCTCAGCGTCGGCGTGGTCGGCACGTTCGCGGTCGGCTGGCTGTTGCCCCGCTTGGCCAACTTCCAGGCCGCGCATCCGTTCGTCGATCTGCGGCTGTTCACCAACAACAACCGCACCGACCTGGCGGGCGAGGGGCTGGATTGCGCCATCCGCTTTGGCGACGGGGCCTGGCACGGCACCGAGGCCGCGCCGCTGTTCGCCGCGCCGATGAGCCCGCTGTGCGCCCCGTCGATCGCCGAGCGACTGGCCGAGCCGGGCGATCTGTTCGGCGAGACCCTGCTGCGCAGCTATCGCGCCGCCGACTGGCCCGACTGGTTCGCCGCCGCCGGCCTGTCGCCGCCGCCGATCCGGGGCCCGGTGTTCGACAGCTCCTGGGTGATGGTCGAGGCGGCCTTGCAAGGCGCGGGCGTGGCCCTGGCGCCGCCGATGATGTTCGCCCGCCACCTGCAGGAAGGGCGCCTGGTCCGCCCCTTCCAGGTCGAGGTCGCGGCGGGCCGCTACTGGCTGACCTGGCTGAAGTCGCGCGCCCCGACGCCGGCGCTTGTTGCCTTCCATGCTTGGATTTCAAGCGCGCCGAGCGAATAAAATTCGCGGAACCAAACGCGCCGTCGAACGCTCGCGCGCGGTATAAATGTGATTGAAGATCAAGGGTCTAGCTTGACCCGGAAGCGCCGGAATCGCGCCTCGCTTTGGCCCCTTTCGGCTGTGCGTTTGGTCCGGGCGAGCGTTGCAGGACGCCTCGCGCCCCGACCACGGACGAGACCCGAAACATGATAGCAAGCACCAAGACCATGATGGTCGCCGCCGCCCTGGTGATGGGCGGCCTTACGGTCAGCGGCTGCGCGACCAAAAAGTACGTCAACAGCCAGGTCGGCGCGGTCAACGACCGCGTCAACACGCAGGGCGCCCAGATCGGCGAACTGGACAAGACCTCGAAGGAAGCTCTGGACCGCGCCATCGCCGCCGGCAAGCTGGCCGAGGGCAAGTTCCAGTACGCGCTGGTGCTCAGCGATGACTCGGTGAAGTTCCCGGTCAACGCCGCGAGCCTGTCGCCGGAAGCTGAACAGCGCCTGGGCGAATTCGCCGAGAAGCTGAAGGCCGACAACAAGAACGTCTATCTCGAGATCCAGGGCCACACCGACAATTCGGGCGCCCCAACCTACAACAACGAGCTGGGTGAAAAGCGCGCCGAGGCCGTGCGCAAGTTCCTCAGCATGCGCGGCGTGGCCCTGAACCGGATGGCCACGATCTCGTACGGCGAGGACGCCCCGGTGGCGCCGAACGAGACGCGCGAAGGCCGGGCCCAGAACCGCCGCGTCGTCGTGATGGTGCTCAGCTAGTTTCGCGTTCCTGTGCGGTGATCCTGGTCGGCCCGCCTGGCCAGGATCACCGTTCGCGGCGCAAGCCGTCCGGTCATCCCCGTTGGGCGCTGGGCGGCTCGCCGATCAAGAGGGCGCAGGCGGCCTCGGCTGCGGCGGGGTCGCGGCGTGCGATAGCCTCGGCTAGGGCCCTGTGCAGAACCACGTCGCGCATCTGATCCGCCGCCGACTGCTTTTCCATCTGCCAGATCCAGTAGCGGGTCGCGGTGTTCTGCAGAGCGATCACGAACCGCGCCAGGGTCGGATTATGGGTGGCGAACGCCACCGCGCGGTGGAAGGCGTGGTCCATGGCCAGCATGGCGCGGAAATCCCCAGCGGCGATCGCAGTCTCCGCGGCGTCGAAGGCTCCGACGATGGCCGGAAGGTCTTCGGGGCGGTGATTTCGCGCGGCCAGGGCCGCCGTGCGCCCCTCCAGGATCCGCCGCACCTCGAAAGCGTGTTCGATCTCGCCAAGGTCCAGGGGCGCGACGAGGGTGCCGACCCTGGGGCGACGGATCACCATGCCCTCGATCGCCAGACGCCCCAGCGCCTCGCGGACGCCTGACACGCCGCCGGCGTAGCGTGCGGCCAGGGCCTTCTCCTCCAGCACCTGCAGCGGCGCCAGCCGCCCCAGAATGATGTCCATCAGGATCTGTTCGTACAGCCTGGCCTTCTGCAGGCCCGGGGCCCAGTCGCCCGACGGCTCAACGCTGGTGAGCGGGCCTTTCATGGTCGGATCGGGGGCGAGCTGAGCATCGTGATCCACACCTAAGCGCAAATGGCGCGAGGGTCATTCTGCACCCCCCTAACATGTTAGGGTTTCGAAAAAGCTTGCGCGCTTG
>NCDQ01000471.1 GCA_002280275.1 Caulobacter vibrioides
GGCGGGCCGGGCAGCTGGCGATGCAATAGACGCCGGTGGTGCGCACGGCCACGAAGAAGGCCCCGTCGGCGGCGCGGTCGCGCGCCTCCCAGGCCGCCCAGCGGGCGTCGTCAGTGTCGTAGGTCATCGAAAGGCTCCTTTCACGGGAGACCCTGCCGCCCTCACGGGACGGCGTCATTCCGATGCTTGCGGTATCGCGTCCTACCAGCCCACGGCGCGGCGACGCATCGGCGCGCGGATGAAGTCGGCGGGCGGGTCGGCCTCGGCCAGCACCGCGTCGCGGATGGCGCGCGGCTCGCCGAACAGGTGGCCTTGGCCGTAGCCGATGTCGAGGTCCAGGATCTCGGCCACCTGCTTTTCGGCCTCGACCTTCTCGACGATCACCTCGACGCCGTAGCGACGGGTCAGGGCGGCGAAGTCGCTGGCGTTCAGGTCGGGCAGCGAGGCGATGACCAGCTTGCCGTCCTGCTCTTCCAGCTGGTCCAGCATCATCTGGGCGCCGACCTTGAGGAACTTCACGTCGGCGCGGGCCAGGTCCTGGAAGTCGACGTCCAGGTCGTTGACCTTGTCCAGGCTGAAGCTGAAGCCCAGGCTGGCCAGACGCGCCATGTGGCGAGCCTCGACCGGCCCGCGGCGATCGAACGCCGCCTGGCCCAGCTCGAAGATCACCGCGCCGGCCAGGTCCTTGTTGCCCTGCATGAACTCCAGGAACTGCGGGAAGAAGCTCTCGTCGCCCAGGCTGGCCAGCGAGATGTTGCAGAAGATCCCGACCTTGCGGTCCTGCTTGGCCAGGCGGCGCACGATCTGCACGCAGCGGAACAGCAGGAGGTTGTCGATCGCCGTCATCAGGCCTTCGCCCTCGGCGACCGCCAGATATTCGGCCGGCATCATCACGCGGCCCGTTTCGTCGCGCAGGCGCGAGAAGCTCTCGTAGAAGACGGTGCGGCGCTGGGGCAGGCTGACGATCGGCTGCAGGTAGAGGTCGACGCGGTTCTCGGCCAGGGCGTCCTGCACCACCTGCAGCATGTGGCTGGCGTGCGGGGCGCGATCGCGGCCGCTGGTGCGAGCCGAGGCGGCGGCGACCTGGTGGGTCAGCTGGTGCTCCAGACGGTCGTTCATCTGCTGGATCAGATCTTCCAGCTGATGCACCTCGGTCGACAGCTCCTCGGAGCGGCGCTGGGCGTCGGCGGCGACGGTGTCGACGAGGTCGGTGACGCGGGCGTCGACCTTCTCGATCTGGTCCAGAAGGATGGCGTGGGCTTCGCGGATGGTGTCGATGTCGACGCGCAGCGCCGCGCCCATCAGGGCCTGGGCGATCAGGCCGTGGAAGGCGAAGCACAGGCCCAGCGTGCCGATGAACGCGGAAACACCGACGGTCGGCGTCGCTCCCGTCCTCCAGAGGAAGAGGGAGACGATCAAAGCCAGACAGAGATAAGCGCCCGTCAGGAGCGCCAGCATCAGCCTACGCATTATCCGTCCACACGAATCGTTACACGTAATCAGACCGGTCCCGGCCCGAAGAGTCGAATAGATTAACGGCCCTGCGCCATTCCGTCCCAAGAACCCTTAAGTCGCCAGCATAACCCGGAACGAAGGGATCGCTGAATCGACATCGGGCGCTCCGACTGATAATCGTTCGCAATCTAATCGGAGCCATGATGTCCGAAGCGTTCGTTTTGTCGCCTGAATTCAACCCCGCCGAGAGCGCGTCGGGCGTGCGTCCCCTGGCCAGCGCCGGCCGCGGCGCGCGGGGTGTGATCGTCCGTGTCACCGGCCATAGCGGCGCGGCCGAGGCGGTGGAGGCCGAGGAGCTGGAGCGCCGTCTGCTGGAGATGGGCTTCGTCGAAGGCGCGTCGATCGAGGTGCTGCACGAGGGCCTGTTCGGCCGCGATCCGATCGCCGTGCGGGTGGACGACACCCGCGTGGCCCTGCGCCGCCGCGAGGCCGGTGCGATCAGCGTGAAATTCGACGGACTCTAAGACCTTGACCCCCGATTCCGGCGCCGCCGCGCCCCCTATCGCCGACACCGCCCGGATCGCCCTGGTGGGCAATCCCAACTCCGGCAAGACGGCCCTGTTCAACGCCCTGACCGGCAGCCGCCAGAAGGTGGCCAACTA
>NCDQ01000472.1 GCA_002280275.1 Caulobacter vibrioides
CTCCTCGTGCGCGAGACCTTCCAGGACGGCGTCCTGGTTCTCGAGCATTTCGAGGTGGTGGCCGGGCGGCGGCGCTGCTTCGCCGCCCAGGCCGTGGCGGGCGAGGGGATCGACATCGATCCCGTCCCCATCGGCATCCTGGAGGTGGGCGACGACGCCGCCGCCCTGGAAATCTCGCTGATCGAGAACATGGCCCGGCTTCCGCCCAACGAGGTGGCCTGCTGGGAAACCTTCTCGAAGCTGATCCGCGAGGGCCGCACGCCTGAGCAGTTGGCCGCCACCTTCGGCAAGACCGAGGTGGTCATTCACCGGGTTCTGGCCCTGGGCAACCTCTTGCCGCGCATCCGCAAGCTCTATCGGAAGGAGGCCATCGACGTGGCCACGGTCCGCCAGCTGACCCTGGCCAGCAAAAGCCAGCAGAAGGACTGGCTCAAGCTCTATGACGATCCCACCCAGCGCGAACCGCGCGGCGCCAGCCTCAAGGCCTGGCTATTCGGCGGCGAGGCGATCCCGACCAGCTTGGCGCTCTTCGCCCTGGACGACTATCCCGGCGCCATCATCTCCGACCTCTTCGGCGAAGAGGCCTACTTCACCGACGCGGCGCTGTTCTGGACCCACCAGAACCAGGCCGTGGCCGCCAAGGCCGAGGCCTTGCGGGCCGAAGGCTGGAGCGATGTCGAGGTGCTGGAGGTCGGGCAGATGTTCCATGGCTACCAGCACGTCGCCACTTCCAAAGCCAAGGGCGGCAAGGCCTACATCGCCGTCAGTCGCCGGGGCGAGGTCACGGTGCATGAAGGCTGGCTGACGGCCAAGGAGGCCCGCCGGGCCGAGGCCGCCGAGCGGGCCGCCACGCGCGGCGACGGCAAGGAGGGTTCCGCCGCCAGCGGAGAAGCGCCCAAGACCGAGCGCTCGGAGGTCACCGCCAAACAGCAGGCCTATATCGATCTGCACCGGCGGGCCGCCGTGCGCGCGGTGCTCACCGATCATCTGGACGTGGCTTTGCGGCTGCTGGTCGCCCACGCCGTGGCCGGGTCGCGCTACTGGCGCGTGGAGACTGATCCGCTCGGCGCCGGCTCGCAGATGGCCGCCGACAGCCTCAAGGCCAGCCCCGGCGAGACGATCTTCGCGGCCAAGCAGTCGCAGGCCCTTCGGCTTCTGGGTCTGACGGCGGCTGGCGACGTGGTCGGTCGGGGGCACGCGGGCGGGGCGGCGGCGGTGTTCGTCCGGCTCTTGTCGCTCAGCGACGCCGAGGTCCTGGCCGTCGCCGCCGTGGTCATGGGCGAGACCCTGGCGGCCGGGAGCGCCGAGGTCGAGGCGGCGGGGACCTATCTCCAGGTCGACATGGGCGACTTCTGGCGGCCCGACGAGGCCTTCTTTGACGGCATCAAGGACCGCGAGACCGTCAACGCCATGCTCAGGGAGGTGGGCGGCAAGAAGGTCGCCGACGGCAACGTGAGCGAGAAGGTCCGCACCCAGAAGGGCATCCTGCGCGACTTCCTGGCCGGGACCAATGATCGGCCCAAGGTCGAACGCTGGACGCCCCGCTTGCTGACCTTCCCCGCCCAGGCCTATACCCGCAGGCCCTTCGCCACCGCGCAGCGCTCCAAGGCGGTGGCGCCGCTGCTGCGCCGGGTGCGCCCGCCCCAGGAGGAGGCGGACTCGCCGCTAGTCGTCGCGCCCGACGCGGGCGCGGGCCAGACCCGCGCGGCGGTTGCGGCGGACGCCGAGGCCTTCGCCGCTGAATAGCGAGGCCTAACGCCGAGCTTGCCTTCAGGCCCCCGCGCTCGCGCGGGGCCTTTCCTTTGGGTTTTCGGTCGAGCTTCGCAAGGCGGGGCGGCCTGGGGTCTGGACTTGCCCCTTCGCTGGCGCGCCAAATCCCCCGCGCCTCGCGGCGCCGGGGACGGCGAGCCCCCGTCTTCGGGGTTTCAGACCAGGGCGAAGGCGTCGCCGTCGTCCTGGGCGACGGCCCGGCCCAGCATGACCTTGATCGGGCGCGGGCCAGGGTCGCGGTGGGCCAGGGGCAGCCGACAAGGTCTCGACCCGAGACCTGGCCGACATCGAGCCAGTGGCGTTGACGCTGCTGCGGGCCGCGGGAGTGCGCGTGCTGGTCATCGAT
>NCDQ01000473.1 GCA_002280275.1 Caulobacter vibrioides
GCTCCCCTCATCCTGAGGTGCGAGCCGAAGGCGAGCCTCGAAGAACGCACTGCGTCGGCCTCCCTTCAGCGTTCCAGCCGGCCCCGGCGCCCCTTCACCCACGAAAAAGCCGCCCGGCGCGAACCGGCGGCTTCGTTGTTCTGATCGTGCGGCGGCTTTACCGCACCGGCATGTCGGCCAGCACCGAGGCGCCGCCGGGCGAGGCGCGCAGGCGGGCCTTGGCCATTTCGTCCAAGATCGCCTGTGAGCGCGGGTCGCCCAGCACCCAGGCGGCGGCCGCCAGGGTCTTGGCCGAGGTCTCCGAGACGCCGAGGAACTTCTCGAAGGCCTCGAACGGCGAGCTGCCGCCCTGCATGTGCTTGATGCGGATGTCGCCCTTGAGCTTGGCCAGGGCCTTGGCCTTCTCGACGGCCTCGTAGAAGCCGCCCAGCTCGTCGACCAGGCCTAGCTGCTTGGCCTGTTCGCCGGTCCAGACGCGGCCCTTGGCGATCTCGCGCACCTTGGCGGGCGGCAGGTTGCGGCCCTCGGCCACGCGGGTGATGAAGCCGGCGTAGATCCGGTCCATCCAGCCGGCGAACTTGGCGCGCTGCTCGGGCGTGAAGCCTTCGGCCGAACCGAAGGCCTGCGAATAGTCGCCGCCGACATGCAGGTCCCGGGTGTCGACGCCAAAGCGGGCCAGGGCGTCGCCGATGGCGAACTTGCCGCCATAGACGCCGATCGAGCCGGTCAGGGTCGAGGGCTGGGCGATGATCGAGTCGGCCTGGCTGGAGATCCAGTAGCCGCCGGAGGCCGCATAGGTCCCCATGCTGACCACCACTGGCTTGCCGGCCTTCTTGGCCGCCTCCAGAGACGCCAGGATCTGTTCCGAGGCCGTATCCGAACCGCCCGGCGAGGAAACACGGAAGACGATCGCCTTGACGTCCTTGTCCTCGGTGGCGTTGCGGAAGGCCTGGGCGACGTCATCCGAATAGACATTGCTGTCGCCGCCGAACGGCGAGCCGCTGGCGTCCGTGCCGGTGACGATCGCGCCCTCGGCGCCGATCACCGCAATGGCCGGGCCGGTCTTGACCGTGGGCGGCTTCGAGCGCGAGGCGTAGTCATCGAAATCGACGAGCTTGGCGCCCTTGCCGGCCTTCTCCAGGGCGAAGGCCTGGATGTCGCTGACTTGGCCGACCTTGTCGATCAGCCCCTTGGCCTGGGCTTCCTGGGCGATGTAGGGGCCGCCCTCCAGCGTCTTCAGCAGCTTGGACGCATCCTGCTTGCGATCGACGGCGGCGCTGGTCAGGGCCGTGCGATAGACCGAGCCCATCCACGACAGCGTCGATTCCCGGTGAGCGGGCGTGTAGTCGTTGTAGAGATAAGGATTGACCGCGTTCTTGTACTCATAGCGCTGCTCGTACTCGGCCTTAACGCCGTACTTGTCGAAGAAGCGCTTGAAGAACATCGACTCCGAGGCGATGCCGACGGCCTGGAAGCTTGAGTCGGGCTGCATCCAGAACTCGCTGGTCGCCGCACCCAGCATATAGGTCGAAGTGACCATGCCGGAGGGGTACAGGCCCTGGCTGTGGGCGTAGATCGGCTTCTTGCCGACCTCGCGGAAGTGCTTGAAGGCCAGGCGCAGCTCGTCGGCGGCGGCCGGGGCGACGCCGCCCTCGGGCAGGCGCACCAGAATGGCCTTGACCTTGTCGTCCTTCTCGGCGCGCCGCAGGGTCTCGATCACCGAAATGACCGAGCCGCCGCTGTTGCCGAAGGCGGCGAACGGGCTCTTGGGCTCCTGATCGGAAAGGCCGTTGCGCAGATCCAGCTGCAGCACCGCGTGTGACGGAACGGGCGCGGGTCGCGCCGCGCCGGCCGCCATCGCGATCAGCAGAAAAGGCACTCCGACCACGAACAACAGAAGGCCGACGAACACGCCAGCCACGGTCAGGAAAAACTGCTTCATCGGAGGTCCTGCTTGCGAAACCGTCGACAAGCTAACCGGTGTTCGGGTTGCAACCAAATGAAGAGCGCGCAACGTGGGGGAGCTTTTATGGCGCTCAACACCACACACGCCTGCCAGCACCGCTTTCGCGGCGCGGAGCGCTTTGATTTTCTGTGGTTTTCCCGCCTCTGGTT
>NCDQ01000474.1 GCA_002280275.1 Caulobacter vibrioides
CCAGGGCGGCGTCGTCGATGAGCGGGTAGGTGTTGGGCCCGCCGCCGTGTTCGATCACCAGCCCGGCGAACTCCTCCGGCGGCAGAACCGACCGAAGGTAGTCACGGCATTGTCGCACCGAGGACTTCACGCCGCGAAGTGGAGGACGTCATCCACCTCGGCCTTCTTCGAGGCCAACTTCCGCCCCGTGCCGGTCCCTGGCGAAGGGGTGCTGACGGCCTATTACGCCCCAGAATACACCGCCCGGACCACGCCAGACGCCGAGTACAGCGCGGCCGTACGTCCCAAGCCCGCCAACCACGCCGCCCTGTCGGGCCGCGCCGACCGGGGAGCCATCGAGGCCACCGCGCCGGACCAGGTGCTGGCCTGGATGCGGCCTGAGGAGCTGTTTTTCCTGCAGATCCAGGGCTCAGGCGTCCTGACCTTTCCCGATGGAGCCCGGGTCAAGGTGCTGTTCGCCGCCCATAACGACCTGCCCTTTTCCGGCATCGCCAATACCATGCGCGATCGGGGGCTGCTGGCGGCCGACAACACCTCGGGCGAGGCGATCCGCGCCTGGCTGGCCGAGCATCGCGGCCCCGAGGCCGACGCCGTCATGCGGCTGAATCGCCGTTATGTCTGGTTCCGTCTGGAGGCCGATGACGGCCTTCACCCGGTCGGCGCCGCCGGCGTCCCCCTGCCCCCCGACCACGCCATCGCCGTGGATCTCAGCCAACACCGGGTGGGGGAGCTGTTCTGGATCGACGCCCAGGCTCCTATTCTCAGCGGCGCCTTCCCCACCTATCGCCGCCTGGCCGTGGCGCTCGACACCGGCGGCGCCATCAAGGGCCAGGTTCGGGCCGACCTCTATCTGGGCTCCGGTCCTGAGGCGGGGGTGGAGGCCGGACGGGTGCGTCACACCCTGAAGATGGTGCGGCTGATCCCCAAGGTGGGCCCCGATCCAACCCCATGAAACGCCCGCTTCGACCTGAGGAGCACAGGCTCTGGTCGGTCGTGGCGGCCACGCTCCATCCCCTGCCCGGACGCCATACGCCGACGGCGCCGGCGCAACCCGCCGAACCGCCGCCGCCGGCCATCGTCCCCAAGGGCAAGGCGCCCCCTGGCAAGCAACAGCCAAAGACCGCGCCGCCGGGCCCAGGCCCTGCGCCCCGCCCGCCCTCGCAGGCGCCCTGGCCAGGGCCTGAGCTCATCGAACCCAACCGGCATCACCGGATCGTGCGAGAGCGCGACCCCATCGCCGCGCGGCTTGATCTGCACGGCCTGACCTATGACGCGGCCCGGGCGCGGCTGGACGGCTTTCTGCTGCAGGCCTGGCACGAGGGCCATCGCGCCGTGCTGGTGATCACCGGCAAGGGCTCCCGGGGGACCGGCGATGGGACTTTGCGCCGGGCCGCGCCGGAATGGCTGGCCGCCCCCCACCTGCGGTCCATCGTGGCCGGGGTCTCCGAAGCCCATCGGCGTCATGGGGGCGGCGGCGCCCTCTATGTCGCGTTGAAACGCAAACCCCGGGGATGAGCCCGCTGCGGAATTCCGCGTTAGACTGATCTGAACGCAGCGAGGTCGCCGATGAAGCCCATCACCATCGATATCCCCCACAGCCTGGGCGCCGCTGAGGCGCGGCGGCGTCTGGAGGAAGGGTTCGACAAGATCCTCAGCCAGTTCGGCGAGAGCGCCAAGCTCACCCGCCAGTGGAGCGGCGACCGCATGGGCTTTTCGGCCACCGTGCTGGGTCAGACCATCAGCGGCCACCTGGACGTCATGGCCGACGCGGTGCGGATGGAGATCAATCTGCCCAATGTGCTGGCCATGCTGGCGGGCAAGATCAAAGGGCGGGTTCAGAAACAGGGGCAGCTGCTGCTGGAGAACAAGTCCCCGCCGCCCAAGCCTTAGCTTTTCCGGGCGGCCTTCTCGGCATGGCCGGACACACCCTCGCGGGCTTCGAGCCTGGCGGCGACCTCGTCGAGGGACACACCTGAGGCGGCCATGACCACCAGCCAGTGATAGAGCAGGTCGGCGCTCTCAGACGCCAGGGCGTCCTTGTCGGCCTGCACGGCGGCGATCACCCATCGTCGGCCAGATGCAGGCGACTGACCTGCGGACTGGCGGCGATACG
>NCDQ01000054.1 GCA_002280275.1 Caulobacter vibrioides
ATCGCCCGCACGGCTTGTACAGACCTCGGACGATCACCGTTCGACCAGGGCGACGGGGGCGCTCAAAAAAGGACGGGCCGCCTTCAAACGCAGGGTTGTACTTTGACCGGAGGATCGCGCCGCGCTTTGATGGCGCAAGCAAGTGTCGAGTGAAGCTTTGGTTGAGAGCCCCTCCGATGATCTGGAGCAGCAGCGCCAGCTCCTGTCGACGATCCTAAAGACGATCCGCGATCTGCGGCGGCTGAAGGCGCGCGTCGTCGCCGCGCGCATGGGCATGAAGATTCGCACCTACTACAGCTTCGAGAACGGCGAGGGCCCGCTGATCATCGCCCGCATATGGCGGTTTGCAGCCGCCACGGAGACCGACCCCGCCGGCATCATGGACGCCTTGATGCTGGGCAAGATCGAGTACGCCCTGCGGGCCATGGACAACAAGGCCTCGACGATCCTCTTGGGCTCCTACCGACAGTTCAACGACCGGGTCGGCGACAGGCTAACCACCATCGCCTCGCCGGTATTGATCGAGGCCTTCAAGCGTCCGTTCGACGCGCTTGAAGAGCATATCGACCGGCGCGACCTCAGCGCCGAGCGCTGGCTTGCGGAAAACCTGCCAAGGATCCTGCCGCCGGAGGAGTAGTCACTGTCCCTACGGACCTGCGCCAGATCGTCCTAAAGTCGAGATCCCGAGCCTCCGGATCGATCGGATGGAGCAGTCCCCAATGCTTGGGCAGCGCCGCCAAGCGTCCCGCCCGTAGGTGGCGATAGTCCTCGACATAGGCTGGATTACGCCGAAGAAACTCCCAAGCCAGGGCGGCCGGTTCTAGCGACGTCGCAAGCGCCACGAGCTTCGCGTCGGCGACGGGAAAACAACAGCTGGCGGCGGCGAGGCGGGACTTGGCCATAGCCCATTGAGCGCCTCTATGGCGACATGCGGTATCGCCGGGGTTGAGAAGATGTTGGGGCGATCGGTAAAATCTCGGCGCTGGGTCGTTGCGCGCAGCCTATCGGCCCAGATCGACAAGTCTGCGACACAGATCCTACGCAAAGCCGCATGGTTCGTGCAGGAGTCCCGCACACAGCCACAGCATCTCCAGAAATATGCCGGCCATCGCCGTGAGGACTGCGCATTGGCCAAACCAGGCGGCCGAGCGCCAGGTTTCGACGACGTTCACGCGCGGCGGCCACGGCTTAGCGCTCGTTCCCAAAAGGCTGCGATAGCCGCCCGCCACGAGCCGATCGGCCGTACGCAGCAGCCGATGGACACGCATGCGCATATAGTCCGAGCGACCAGCCCAGTCTTCGCGCACTCGGTCTTGCCCAAAAAGCAAGGCTGCAATCTCCCGCTGGCTGGCTCCGGCGCGACGGGCGTCGTGGGCTTGCAAACTCTCCAGCCAGCGCTTGGCCCGGCTGGGCGGGCGCGACGTTGCGGCGGGCAGTCGCCCGGTGTCCCGCAGGGCGATCAGCGCCCTTAGACTGGCGAGCCCGGCGGCCGCGCCGCCGGGCTCGGGCAGCGCAAGCTGGCAGGTCACTGGCCCATTCAGGATATCGCCCTCGATCACCGCCAACCGAAGACGACGCGGGCCATCACAGATCAAAACCTGCTGATCGCCTAGCTCGGTGCGGACAACCAGGATGGGTAGGTCGCAGCCTGCAAGATCCAGGGCGTCCGAGGCGTTGGCGCGCGCGGCGCGAACCAAGACAATGGCGGCGCAAGGATCAGGCCGCCACAGGATGGCGGGGAGCCTCTGGCCGGCGGGTCCTGGGTCGGCGAAGCACAGGCCGGGCAGATTGGGCTCGGCCGCCGTGAGCCCATTGTTGACCAATCCGCGCCGCGCAAACTCCCACGCCCATACCGCCGGCTCTGCGCCCAGCATGGGCCGATAGGTTTCCGCCCGTCTCCAGTCGGGCGCGGAGGCATGTTCATCCTGCATCGCGGCGCTCGCCGCCCCCCGATACGAACCGTTCCTGATCCGCTCGCGCCTGTCGACTCTGACCGCGCCGCTAGCCTCGTCATCATGGCGTTTATCGGATTAGGTTAACTGGAGCGCCGAGGACTGGGCGCTGCGCGCCTTGACCGCTGAGGACTCTTTGACGTCGGAGCTAGAACAGCCAGTAGCCGACCAGGCGCCATTGATCGAACGGTTCACCGACTACGATCGCGCTCACCTGGTGACCTACCTGCGCCTGCTGGACGCGGCGCGTGACGGCGCAGACTGGCGTGAGGCGGCGCGTCAGGTGCTGGCGCGCGATCCGGACCATCCCGCCTCTCGCGCCTGCTGGGAGAGCCACATGCGCCGAGCCGAATGGATGACGCATACGGGCTACAAGCACTTGGCCAGCCTGCGAGAGCTCTAGACAATGCGGCGTCGATGTTCCCTCTTTCGGCCTCACGCTCTAGCGGCAAGGGACCGCGTCGCCAAACTGGTGCTGCTGTTCCAGGCGTAGCGCCAACACCATGGCCGCACCGAACAGGGCGCCTTCGAGTCCAGCCGTGACGGCTTGGCTGATCGCGCCGAATGTCGGCTCGCCGAAAAGGGCGCCCAGGTGACCGAGTTCCAGTCGGGCGCCAGGGAACTGGGCTTCAAGGGCGGCCAGGCTGCCGCCCATCAGCCGCCCGCCCAGCAGCGTCGCACCCGCACCTGCGGCCCCCGTCACAAGGGCGCCGGTCATCAGGGCCGTCCGCCGTGGCTGCGCCTGCGTGATCCAGACCCCGACGCCGATCGCGGCGCCCAGCGCCATGCCCTCGCCGGCGCCGGTCATGGTGCTCGGCGCTGATCCGAACAGCAGAGCAAAGGCGTCCAGCCCCGCCAGCCTGACCAGGCCGCCTATAAGCATTCCGCCGCACGCGCCGCCGAGAGCCTGCCACGCCCCCCGATGTCGCGAGGCGAAGGCCGCCGCGCCGACGCCGAAGCCCACGCTCGAGCCGCCGATCATGCCGATGACGGCCGTCAGAGCCGCGAGCACGACGAGGCCGGACAAGGCGCCGCCGGCGCCGCTCTGGGCAACGCCTGCGAAGCCATAGGCCAGGCCGCCAACCAGTCCGGCGCCGCCGCCGCCGATAAGGCCAGCTCGGCCCAGGCCGAGGAAGTGCGACAGGGCTTGGCGCCGATCACGTCGTGGACGGGGCTCGAACCGCGCCGCATCGCTGATTGCTTCAGCGGTTTCAGCGGCGGTCACCGACGCGATGAACCGATACCCGTGCCGAGGCACGGTCTCAATGAACCTTGGTCGTCCCGCTTCGTCTCCCAGCGCCTTGCGCAGAGATCGTACGCACTGGGTCAGCGCCTCTTCCGTGACTGGCACGCCCTTCCAGACCTCGTCCAGAAGCCGCGCCTTGGTCACCAGCCGCCCTTCCTCGACGACCAGCAGCACCAACGCGTCCAGATAGCGTCCAGACAACTCCACCGGTCGCCCGTTCGCAGACAGGCGGCGGTTCGCAGGCTCCAGCACGAAAGGGCCGAAACTATAGAGGCTGGACACGGTTTTCAGGGTTTCCTCACGAGGCGCTCAGGACTTTCACCGCCCCCGCCTCCTAAGTCCAAGCCTCACCCAAGCGGGAAATGAAGGCAATGACGAACCCTATCGCTTCGACCAAAAATGATCGACTTACTTCAGCGCTGCGCCTGATCGGCTGGACGGTGGTTGCGGGCCTGTTGGTCGCTCCAGCCATCGCCATGCGGTTTACCGATGAGGTTCGGTGGACGATCTCCGACTTCGTCTTCGCAGGGATCGTTCTCATCGGCGCGGGCGGGATCGCCGAGCTGACGGTGCGCGCCTCGGGCGCCTGGTCGTATCGGTTTGGCGCGGGCCTCGCCGTCCTCGCATCAGCGCTACTGCTCTGGTTCAACGGCGCTGTGGGCATCATCGGCTCGGAAGACCATCCGGCGAACATGCTCTATCTGGGCGTGATCATCGCCGCCTTTGTGGGCGCGGTGGCCAGTCGGTTTCGCGCGGCGGGCCTGGCGCGGGCCATGGCCTCGGCCGCCGTGCTTCAGGTCGCTATCGGCGTTGTTGCGGTCTGGCGGGGCTGGGGCGAGGGCTCGGAGAACTGGCCCCGGCCGGTCATCGTGCTCAGCATCGTCTTCGGCCTACTCTGGCTTGCATCGGCGGCCCTCTTCAATCGAGCGGCGGGCGCACACCGCGCGCCTGGTTTGGCCTGATCACGACCCTACGCGCCGTCGCCGGGCGCCATGACGGGCTGTGCACGGCGAGCAGGTGAACAGCGCCGCAAAAGCGTCGCCTCCTTGGGATCTGTCGACAGTGGTTGTTTTACGATAGACTCTCAACAGAGATAAGGGCTTAGTTGCGAGACGCTCGCAAGATCGCGACCCCGCCCGGTTCGCAGCCCACTTCCGCTGGCTGGCGGCGAGTCCTCCCGATCCGACAGCGCAAAGGGCCGCGACCTTCGTCGCCGCTGCTTTGATCGCTCATGGTCAGCGACTGTCTTCCCCCGACGCCGTCGAGCCAGCGGTAGGCGCAAGACGCTCCCTCTCGTAATCGTGACATTGCACTGAACGAACAGTCATCCACGCAACGCGCGAGATGCTCGCGGGAGTTTTGTCCTCGGGAAAGACCGTAGATCCGAGCCGCGAACGCCTGGGATTGCGGAGCGCATGGCCAGCGGCCCTGGCGCAGTTTTCCAGCAGGCGGGAGATGGCGTCATACGCCAACTGCTCAGCCACACAGAGCGACGTCTCAAGCGCGCCGATCATTTCTTCTCTCCCAGAGCGTGACGCCGAAAGTGGGAACCGAGTTCGGCGCGGGTCGCGCTATAAGCATCTGATTAAGCGCCTCTTTATCGCGCCAAAACGATCCCGTTTGACGCGCGAGGCTCTAGGGTCCTGTCGCCCGAACACGATCCTAGACCCAAGACATCAGCGGACATTGCTCACGATCAAAGTTTGGGGCGATGCAAGCGGCCAAAGTCGCTCGCTCAGACGGCCGACAAGCGCGGCGAACCCGTCGGGACACTCAAGCCGCCAGCCGAGCCGCAGCGTAGAGAGCCGGATCGACGCCGCATTCAGCGAGTTGCGATGGGAGCTGGCGGCCCAGAATCAGACTCGCCGCCAAGTTTCCTACGGCCGGGGCGGTCTGCACGCCAAAGCCCCCCAGGCCCGCCAGCCAGAAGTAACCTTCGACCTCGGTCGACCAGCCGACCACTGGCGCCTGGTCAGGCGCGAAGGTTCTCAGGCCCGCCCAGCGGCGTTCGATCCGGGTCAGGCGGTGATCGCAGATAGTCTCGAACCGCAAGACGGCGCGCGCGACGTCGGCGCTATCGGGAGCAGGATCGCAGGCCGGCGAGGGATGAGCGTCGGCGGGCGTGACCAGCAGCGCGCTATGATACGGTCGAAAATAGTACCGCTCGCGCACATCCTTGAGGATCGGCCAGCGCTCGAAATCATCCCGCGCAACCGCCGCGCCCAGGACGACGGTCCGTCGCATGGGGGTCAAGCCCAAGGGCGAGACGCCGCATCGCGCCGCCAAGCTATCGGCCCAAGCGCCGGCGGCGTTGACGATGATCGGCGCCTCCAGCTCGCCCTGCGGGCTCTTGATGCGCCAGGCGCCGGCCCGACGCTCGGGAGACACTTCCCCGGCGTCGACCAGGAGGTGCGCGCCGGCGTCGAGGGCCATGCGGCGGAACAGGTCCAGCAAGGCGGCCACGTCGATGTCACCAGCGTCGGTCTCCAGCCACGCCCCGTCGATGACGCTTTTGCGCAGAATGGGAAAGAGCGCAACGGCCTGGTGGGGCGTAAGCGCCTGCAGGGCCAGGTGGGCTGCGCACGCCTGATCGAACGCCGCCAGATGCGGCTGGCGGCCGATGTGTAAAGCAGCGCGCGGCTTCAGAAGGGGTCCCGGCGCATGGGGCGCCTCGGTGAGGAAGGTCCGGCTGGCCAAGGTCAGGGGGGTGATAGCGGCCCCGCCATAGGACGGCAGGAACATCGCCGCCGACCGCGCGGTCGTCATGGTCCCCAGGGCGGGCTCACGTTCGACCAGCGCCACATTCAGATGGGGCGCGAGCCGAGCCGCGAGCGCCACGCCGACGATGCCGCCGCCAAGGATGACGACGTCGAACCGCATGTCAGCGCCCTGCGAGGGCGAGCATACCGGCCCTGCCGTGTAGATAGCCGTTGATCAAAGGGCCAGGCGGGCTGGTCGCCGCCACCGCCGCCCGCAGCGCCACGCCGTCAAGCTCTCCGCGAACAAAGGCGCCGAACGCCGTCAGCACCGCCTGGACATCGCCTGTGTGGGGCGAGATCCGCAGCGCCGTGACCCCCGCCGCCAGCAAGCGATCGACCTCAGCGTCAGCAAGATGGACACCGTGCGACAGGGTCTGGACCCCGTTGACCGCCAGAAAGGGTTCGCCCTCAACGGTGCGCACGACCATACCGTCAGGATCGGTCTCGCAGACGAACAGGCATCCGTCCTTGTGGGCCTTGTGCGCCCGCGCATGGTAGCAGCGTCCCGACAGCGCCAGGGGTAGCCGGCCATAGGCGAAGAGTTCGATCTCGACCTGGGGACAGGCCTTGGCGATTGCGGCGACCGCATCCAAGGACAGCTCGACATTGGCGCAGATGCGCTGACAGCCGCGCGCCGCCAGGGCCGCAACGGCGCTTTCGTTGTAGAGGTTCAGCAGCGGCCCGGCGACAAAGGCCGCGCCCTTGGGCAGGCTGGCCAGAGCCGCGACGTCATTGACCTCGAGCAGGGCGCTGGCCTCGGCCAGTTCACGCATAGATCGCGCCTCCCGTGGCGTGGCTGGCAAGGCTTGGCTGGCCCAAACCACCGCCTTGCCGGCTTTGGTCAGCGTCTCTTCGGCCCCCAGAAGCGCTTCCACCGTCAGCGGCGAACGCTTGCCGCAAACGACCTCGCCCAGATAGACCCGCGTCACCTCCGGCGCGGCGGCGATCTGGGCGTAGTAGTCGCCGATGCGCTGCGCCGACCACAGGAACATGAGCGGTCCGACCGTCAGCTCCAGCGCGCTCATCGCCATTTCCTCTTGTAAGCGCCTTCAGTCTCGCGCCCCCCTTCGGCCAAGTCCGTCAGCATGCGGGCGAACGACTCGCAGTCGCGGCCCGCATCCAGAGCGTCGATCGCCCCCCGGAACGCCTCGGTCACGCGCCGGACATAGGTCTTGCCTCGCTGGCGCCCTTCGACCTTGATCGCCGTAACACCCGCCGCGCGAAGATCCCGCAAAACGGTCATGGCGTTCAAGCTGACGGGGTCCTCGAACAGGTATGACGTCTCACCCATGGCCGCGAAGCGCCCCTTGCATAGGGTGGGATAGCCGGCGGCTTCGTCGGCCCTGAAGCGGTCGATCGCAACCCCCGCGAGGCGCGGCGTCAGTCCGTTCGTGTCGGTTTCGAAGCTGACCGCCTCGGGCGGCGAGCAGACGCCCGAAAGGTTCGGCGACCGTCCCGTGGCGTAGGACGACAGGGCGCAACGTCCCTCGGCCATTACGCACAGGCCGCCGAACACGAACGCCTCGAGCTCGACGCTGGTCGCCTTGACCAGGGCTGCGATCTCGGGCGCGCTCATGACGCGCGGCAGCACGACGCGACGGACGCCAAAAGACTCGGCGTAGAAGGCGATCGCCTCGGCGGAGTTGGC
Source organism: Caulobacter vibrioides (assembly GCA_002280275.1). GTDB lineage: Bacteria > Pseudomonadota > Alphaproteobacteria > Caulobacterales > Caulobacteraceae > Caulobacter > Caulobacter vibrioides_A. The sequence continues at coordinate 7,606 of NCDQ01000054.1, forward strand.
GGCGGCCTGCACAGAAAGGTGCAGGCGCAGATCGGGATAGGCCTCGCGGGCGTAGGACAAGACGCCGATGTCGGCGACGATCACCGCGTGGGCCCCGGCTGCGACCGCAGTGTCGACGGACCGGCGCCAGGCCTCGTCGGCTCCGGCGCGGGCGAAGGTGTTGATAGCCACCAGAACCTTGGCGCCACGGGCCCGTGCGAAGGCGACAGCGTCCTTCATCTCGGCGGGCGAGAAGTTCAGGCCTGGGAAATTGCGAGCGTTCGTCTCGTCGCGCAGGCCGCAATAGACGCTGTCAGCCCCTGCCTCGACGGCGGCGCGTAGCATCGGCGGCGAGCCGGCGGGGCAAACCAGTTCGATTGAGCCCATGCTCAGGCGCTCCGCCAGCGTTGGGTGGTCCAGGCCAAGCCGCGATTGACGAGGTCGCGCGTCAGCTTGGGCGCGCCGATCAGGTCGGCCAGTGTGAGGTCCGCCGCCTCCAGCGCGTTGTGCAGGGCGACCACCGCGCTGGTGTCGCCTTCGACCTGGATACGCCTCGAGAAGAAGGCTGAATCGGCGTCCAGCGTGCCATCGAACAACCCCAGCAGATCCGGCAGGGCGCCCCGGATCCGGACGGCCGCTTCTGGCGCATCCCTAGCCGGGACCAGCCAGATCTCGCCGCTGGCTCCGGCCGGGCGCAGACAGAAGGCCAGTGGCAGCTCGGTGGGCGCAATCAGATAGAGCTGCTCGGCGTGCTCGCCCAGCCGCGCGAAGGCCTCTGGGCAGGCTCGCGCCAGTCGGCGCAGGCTGAAGGTGAGCAAGGCGCTGGGCGGCAGCAGCAAAGGACGCGCCAACAGCGTCTCCCAGCGGCCACTGCCGCCCTGTCGTCGAGCACCGGTCATGTCCGCTCCAAGCCTGGGGCGGCGACCCTAGGCCGCATCCTGGCCGGCGCAATGACGCGGCTCAAGCATCGGCTGGACATGGATCAAACGATCGCGCGGCCCTTCGTCTGGAACGACGACGACATCAGAATCCGCCTCAAGAGGCCGCCAGGAAGCGAAGCGTCGCCTCTACGCCCTCGGGGCGGAACAGCAGCTCGGGCTTGCCCCCAAGATCGCCGGCCAAGCCTCGCTCAAGGAGCTTACGCCCAAAGCCTCGGCGCCCGGGCGGCTGAACCGGCGGACCGCCAGATTCGCGCCAGCGCAGAACCGCATGCTTGTCGCCCTCCACCCACCAGTCGATCCGCACCTGCCCCATCGGCGAAGAGAGCGCCCCGTGCTTGACCGCGTTCGTGCCCAGTTCGTGGGCTGCGAGGGCGAGCGCCAAGGCCGCCCCAGGGCCGACCCGCAACGGAGGCCCTTGCAGTGAAATGCGTTGCTGGTCCTGATCATCAGCGAACGGACGCAAGGCTTCGCGCAGGATATCGTCAACAACCGCGCCGGCCCAGTTCTCGCTGGTCAGAACATCATGCGCCGCCGACATCGCCATGAGACGGTCGATGAACTGCTCTCGCGCTTGCGGCCCTAGCGCGCCCGCCCCAAGCGTCTGTCGCGCAATCGACTGGATCGACGCCAAGGTGTTTTTGACCCGGTGATTCAGCTCGTTGATCAGCAATTGCTGATGGGCCTGAGCAGCCTTGATGTCACTCAAGTCGACCGCCATGCCGACGTAGCCCAGAAACGCCCCGTCGACGTCGACACGAGGCTTGGCGTTGACGAGCATCCAGCGCCAGCCTTCGCGCCGCCGCCAAAATCGCGCCTCATAGCTATAGGCCTCGTAGCGCTCTCGCGCGGAGGCTCGGCGAGCGAGGAAGCCGTCGATATCATCGGGATGCAGCAGATGAAGCCAGGTCTCGCCCGTCAGCTCGTCGCGATCGAGGTTCGCCACCTCCGCAAATGCGGCGTTGACGAACTCCATGTTCCCGTCTGGGCCGGTGAGCCAGACCGGCGCCGGTGCGGCGTCCGCCAAGCTGCGAAACAGCGACTCACTGGCGGCCAGGCGCTCCATCGTCCGACGACGTTCGGAGATGTCGCGTACAAATCCCAGAAAATAGGGCCCGTCCTCCGAAGTCGGCCATGTGGTGATGGATAGCTCGACCGGAAACTCTTCACCGCCTCGACGAAGCGCGCTCATCTCAAGAAGACGGCCAAGAACGTGCGGCTCACCCGTAGCGAGAAATCGGCGCATGCCCGCCTGATGCGCGTCGCGCGAGCGAGGCGGGACGATCAACGCCCCCAGTGAGAGCCCAAGAACCTCCTCTCGCCGCCATCCGAAGAGCGTTTCGGCCCTTGGGCTCCAGTCGGCGACCGCGCCCTGGGCGTCCATCACCACAACCGCGTCCAGGGCGGTTTCAAGGATGGGCTGCAGCCTTGCAAGGTCCCCCACGCTCTGTCTCCAGCGCCGTTCGATACCAGGGCGGACCTCTGCGGCGGTCGATGGTCGCGCTCGGCATAGTCCCGACGACTCCCGTGACATGCAACCTCCCTGGCTGCCGCTTCGGCCGCCCCGCGCCTCGCAGACATGCCTATCGAAGGCTTCGAAGATCACACTTGAAGTTGCGCCAGCGCAACTTCAGACCAAGGCCGAGATGTTATTTGCGATCGACTCTTAATCGCAAATATTGATCTCGATGTCCTGTTCCCCCTCCCGCGTGCCTTGCCGCTCTCTCTCTGACGTGGTCCCGCCGCGACGAGAACCGGCCATCGCCCTCATGGCCCTGGCCGTCGCCGCCGGCCTGGCGCCGGCGGGCGCCTTCGCCCAGTCGGCGAGTCCCGGCGCCGTGGTCGAGGAGATCATCGTCGTCGCGCCGGAGAACACGGTGGCGCGCCGTTTCGCCGCGACGCCTGGCGGCGGCGTGATCCTGACAGGCGACGATATGCCCTCCAGCATCAACCTGACCGTCTCACGTGCGCTCGCTGCGGCGCCCGGAGTTGTCGTCCAGGACTTCTTTGGCGGACCCGATCAACCACGGATTCAGATCCGAGGCTCGGGCCTGCAGCAGAACCCGGTCGAGCGCGGCGTCCTGGTTCTCGAGAACGGCCTACCGCTGAACCGCGCCGACGGCTCCTATGTGGTTGGCTTCGCCAATCCTGCCCAGGTCGCAGCGCTTGAGGTCTACCGGGGCTACACGGCCAATAGACTGGGCGCCACGGTGCTGGGCGGCGCGCTGAACTTCGTGACGCCGACCGGGCGGACCTCGCCGAGCGGAGCGTTTGGGATCAGCGGCGGGAGCTTTGGTCAATATGACATCTCCGCCCGGAAAGGCCTCGCAGGGCCGCGCATCGACCTGCTGGCGCAAGGCGAAATCACCGGTCGCGACGGCTACCGCGACTACAATCAGTCGCGCCGGGCCAGCCTTGGCGCCAATCTTGGGATCCGCCTTTCGGAGACCGTGAGCGCGCGTTTCTTCGCGCGCTATGCTGATCTGGACTTCGATGTCTCTGGGCCGCTGACGCAAGAGTGGTTGAACCGCGCGCCTGACAGCGTGTTCGCCGGTCCCACGGTGACGCCCACCGGCGCGATCAATCCTGGCCCGAATGTCTTGCGTGATCGCCCCCATCGCCAGGCGTCCCAGGCGCAGCTTGGTGGACGCGCGACAGCGGCGCTCGGCGCGCACGTCCTCGACCTCGCCATGGGCTATGTGCGAACCGATGACCGCTTCCGCTTCCCGATCTCGGCGGGCGAGCGGGTCACCGATGGCGGCGACGGCACGTCGGTACTGCGTTACGCCTACCGGCCCGACGCGACCCAGGCCCTCCCCTTACTGGAGATGACGGCGCAGTACGTGGCCGGCGCCGCCGATCGCGCGTACTATCTGAACCGTTCGGGCCAGAGAGGGGCGCTCTTTGGCCGCAATAGGTTGAAGGCCGACACCCTGGCGCTCAATCTGGGTCTGAACCTGCTGCAAGGCGAGCGTTTGACAGTGTCGCCCTCACTGTCGTGGTCTCGCGCCACGCGCGACAATGAGGATCGCTACAGCGCCGCCACGCGCCCCACGGCGGCCTACAATCCCGCCAAGCCGGCCATCGCCCTGCCCGACGGCGCGGTTCCGGCGCTGAGCACCCGCTATGCCAGGACCTATGACGGCTGGAGCCCCGCCCTGGGTCTGAGCTGGCGCCTGGCGCCCCGCCAGATCCTGTTCGCGGCGGCCAGCCGAAGCTTCGAGCCGCCCACCCACGAGGATCTGCTCGCGACGATCAATGGCACGCCCAACAGCAGCCCGGGGCGTCCCAATCCAGCGACGCCCACCCAGCCCGCCGCCGCCTTCTCGACCCCGGCGCTCAAGGCTCAACGGGCCCTGACGCTGGAAGCCGGCTGGCGCGGCGCGACAGAACGCCTGACGTGGGACGCGGTGATCTATCATGCCTGGCTTAGGAACGAGCTCCTTAGCCTGAGAGACGAGACCGGGGTGTCCCTCGGCGCGGTGAACGCGGCCAAGACCCGCCACCTGGGCGTCGAGACGGGACTCGCGGCGCGCCTGACGACCACCCTCTCCGGCAGGATAGCCTATACCTATCAGGACTTCCGGTTTCACGATGATCCGGTCCGCAGCGACCATCGCCTTGCCGGCGCGCCGCGCCACTGGATCAACGCCAGTTTGAGCTGGCGCCCATCCCAACGATGGACCACTCAGGCCGCCCTGCATGGGTCGCTAGAAAAGACGCCCGTCGACAACCTCGGAACTCTCTACAGCGATCCCTACGCGACCCTGGACCTGCGGGCCGAATATCGACTGGTCAAGGGCATGGCGGTCTATGCGGAGGTCACCAATCTGCTGGACGCGACCTACGCCGCCTCAACTCTGATCGTGGATCAAGCCCGCGCCGATCAGGCGGTCTTTCTTCCGGGCGACGGCCGCGCGATCGGCGCGGGTCTGCGCCTCACCTTCTAACCCCCTTCAAAGAAAGGCCCCTCTCATGAACCGCTCCCTTCTCGTTCTGGCCGCCTGCGCCGCCCTCGCGCCGAGTCTGGCTTCGGCTGGCGCCACCCGCCTTGACATCGCAAAGCTTCAGGGCGAGGCCATCGCCGATGGCGCCCAGAGAACCGTCTTGGCGCAGGGCGAGGATGGTCGACCGTTGTCTGTCCTGTTGCGCCTGAGCAAGGGTCAGGTCCTTCCGCCACACGGCGGCGACGGCGGCGTGCGGTTGGTGACCGTGGTCAGCGGAACCTTGTCCTGGGGCGACGGCGCCACGATCGCGCCAGCCGCCGAGCATCGGTTTGGCCCCGGAAGCGTCATCGTGGTTCCCGCCGAGGGCGGCGAGCATTGGGCGGCGGCTCGTCAAGACGATGTCGTGATCCAAGTCGTGCGGGTTCCCACCAACGGCCTGACCCCCGCCGTCAAGGCTCAGTTGGCCCCTTAGAGCAACAGCGCCGGACGCTTCCCGCGCCGCAACGAGGCCGGGTGCGGGCCCACTGAACAAAGGAACACCGCAATGGATGACTTGGCGCTTGCACGCGCACTGCATGTCTTGGGCGTCGTCATTTGGTTTGGCGGCGTGTCGATGGCGACAACCGTCGCCTTGCCCGCCGTCGAGCGGGGCGAACTGGGCGAGGACCGGCTCAAGGCCTTCGAGGCGTTCGAGCGGCGCTTTGTCTGGCAAGCCCGGGCGGCGGTCATCGTGGTGGGCATCAGTGGGTTCTACATGACCGCCAAGCTTGATCTCTGGTCGCGGTTCGCCACGCTGGAGGCTTGGTGGATGTCCGCCATGGTCGGCGTGTGGTCGCTGTTTGTCTTTCTTCTGTTCATCGGCGAGCCCTTTGTCCTCCACCGCTACTTTCCCCGCTGGGCCCAGCAATATCCCAGGCTGGCCTTCTCCGCCTTACGGGGCGTCCACGTGGTCTTGCTCAGCCTTGGCCTGATCACGACCCTGGGCGCCGTCGCCGGGAGCCATGGCTGGCTGTTCACGGCAAGCAGGTAAGCTGCGCCGCAAGAGCGTCGCCCCTTGGAATCTGTCGACAGCGGTTGTTTTTGCGATTGACTCTCAACAGAGATACGGGCTCAGTTGAGAGGCGCTCGCAAGACCGCGTCGGGTCGCTCACCGAGATCTTCGGCTCAGGGTGGGTGTCGGCCCAGCCTCAAATTGGAGATTTCCGGCGTGCGGCCCGACCTTTTCCAACCCGTCGATCTGGACGATTTGACCTACGGCGAGCACCTGATCGTCTGGGCGTTTCGCACCTTGGCCAAGGGAAGGACGTGCGCGATCGTCCGCAAGGCCTTCGAGCATGGCTGCGGCGATCAGGCCAACGCCGCCTTCACGGCCATGCAGGTTTTTGTCCAGCAACTGAGCGTGGTCGGCCGCCGCCCCATCGACCATGCGCCCCCCGGTTGCCCGACGGTGATGCGCGACGAGTTGGTCCTACTTCGCCTCTTCGCCGCCGCACAAGATCGCGACCCCGCCCGGTTCGCAGCCCACTTCCGCTGGCTGGCGGCGAGCCCTCCCGATCCGACAGCGCAAAGGGCCGCGACCTTCGTCGCCGCTGCTTTGATCGCTCATGGTCAGCGACTGTCTTCCCCCGACGCCGTCGAGCCAGCGACCCGCTCGAGACTGGATCACCGCAGCCACCTGGCGCCGCGCTGCGGTCCTGAGCGCCTCTTTGAGGGTGAACAGCTGCTGCTCTGGATGGTGCGCCAGTGGGTTATCGCCCGCGTGACTTGCGAAAGCCCAAGGGCGCGCCTCGCGGCGGTCGCGGATCGATACGGCGCCCCCAGAAGTGCGACCTGTGTCGCCATGCTGATGATGGCGATTGAAGAACACGTCAAACGCCCGCTTTGCATCCTGCATCCCGATTGCCCCGGCTATGCGCGCGACGAGCAACACATCATCACCGCGTGTGGTGTCAGTCCCGCCGAACCCGACCTGGCGGCGCGCCTGCTTGAGGGCCTGGTCATTGCGCCCGACGTGGTCGCGGTCATGGCGCGGGTCGTCAACGCCTCATTGGCGCGTGAGGGCTTTATCCTACCGGTGAGGCTCGATGACACGCCCCGGCCCCCTACGCCCCCAAATCTCTGCGCGCACCCAACGCTGCACTAAGTCACCTTGGCATCGAGCCAAGATCATCGCTCCCCAGCCCGAACCGCGTCCTTAAGGACTGGATATATTTGCAACTCACTCGCAATCTTATATGAGCAAGGCCAACTTACTGACCCACCGAGGCTCATATGACCCGTCCGCTCCCCGCCCGCGCCACAGCGCGCCGTCTCGCCCTTTCGGGCTTGAGCCTTTGGGCCTTGGCGACGGCGGCGCAAGCCGAAGACATGCGCGCACCCGACAGCACGGACCTGGATCAGGTGGTCATCACCGCTGCGCGCACCATCCTGCCGGCCAGCGCGCTGCCCTTGACCGTGGATGTGATCGACAATCAGAGCCTGTCGGGGGCCGGCGAGAGCCTGCGCGGCCGCTCACCGCTCTACGCCATCAACGGCATCCCGCAGTCGACCCCGATCCGCGACGGCTCGCGCGATGGCTACACCATCGATCCGTTCTTCATTGACCGGGTGGAGCTGATCTACGGCTCCAACGCCCTCCAGGGCATCGGCGCCACCGGCGGCGTGGTCAACCAGGTGACGGTCGGAGCCCCTAAGGAAGACGGCGTCACGGGGCGTACACTCGTCCAGGCGACGGGCGGCCACGACCTGGGCGATGCGCTGGGCGGCAAACTCGCCGGTCTGGTCGCCTGGCGTGAGGGCGCGTTCGACGCCACAGCGGGCGTGGCCTATGAGCGCCGCGGCGCCTTCTACGACGCCAACGGGCGGCGCATCGGCATGGACAACGCCCAAGGCGACGTCCAGGACTCCAAGACCGTGTCGCTGTTCGCGCGCCTGGGCTGGCGGCTAAACGAGACGACGCGCTTCGAGCTTGTCGGCAGCCGCTTTGAGCTGAAGGGCGATGGCGACTATGTGACCGTGACCGGCGCGGCCGCCGCGCCGACGGACGGCAATCGCGCGCTGCGTTCGCCCACCACCGCCTATCGCGGCGTCGTCCCGGGGCTCCCCGCCGCCAACCGCGTGGAGACCCTGTCAGCGTCGCTGACCAGCGATGTCTATGGCGGCGCCCTGAACGCCCAGCTCTTTTTCAACCGCTCGCGCGACACCTTCGGCGGCGACATCAGCGCCACCTTCCAGGATGCGCGCATCGCACCGGTCGGCACGCTGTTCGATCAGTCCTCGAACCGCTCGCGCAAGCTGGGGGCTCGCGCCAGCTATGAACGCGCCGTGCCCGGCATCGAGGGCCTGACCGCCACCGCTGGCCTCGACGCCCTGACCGATACGACCGCGCAACTCTTGACCGAGACGGGCCGGGCCTGGGTGCCCCCGACTAAGTTCAACAGCCTCGCGCCGTTCCTGCAGGGTAACTACGCCCTCCTGGACGGCCGGCTGCGTCTGGCCGGCGGCGTGCGCTTCGAAAACGTCCAACTGAAGGTGGACGACTTCACGACCCTGGCCTCCTACGGTTCCCGTCAGGTTGGCGGCGGTCGCCCTGAGTTCAACGCCACCCTGACCAATGGCGGCGTCGTGTTCGAACCGGCCCAGGGCGTGCGCGTCTATGGCAGCTACGCCGAGGGCTACACCGTGCCCGATGTTGGTCGCATCCTGCGGGCCATCAATGTCAACAATGTCGATGTCGACACCTATCTGGCCGTCGAACCGATCGTCTCCAACAATCGCGAGCTGGGCGCCGAGTTCAAGCGCGGGCCGTTCGACGCCAGCGTCACCTACTTCTGGTCGAAGTCCAAGCTTGGCCAGTTCCTGGTCCGCAACGCCGACGGGATCTTCGACGTGCAGCGCCAAGGCGTGGCTATCGAGGGCCTGGAAGCCAACGCGCGGGCCCACACCCCGATCCCGGGCCTAGAGGTTTCGGCCGGCTATGCGCGCCTGCGCGGCCAGACCGACACCAACCGGGACGGCAAGGTCGACACCGACCTTGACGGAGCCAACATCTCGCCAGATCGCCTCAACCTGGCGGCCGACTACCAGAGCGGCCCGTGGGCCCTGCGCTTGCAGATGCAGAAGTACATGTCGCGCAATATGCAGCGCGCGCTGGTGAAGGACGACTTCGAAGGCTACACGCTCGTCGACGCCTTCGTGCGCTATCAGCTGCCGCTCGGCGCTGTGTCGCTAGGCGTCCAGAACCTGCTCGACAAGCAGTACATCACTTATCATTCCGACACGACCCTGCCGGCCAAGGACAAGTTCTACGCCGGCCGTGGTCGCACCGCGACACTGGGCTGGGAAGCACGCTTCTGATGCGGCTCCTGCGCCTGCTGCACCGCTGGACGGGCGGGCTGATCGGCCTGCTGCTGGCGCTTTTGGGTTTGAGCGGCGCGCTGTTGGTGCACGAGGACGCCTTCCTGCGCGCCACCGTGCCCCACGCCGCCGACGCCCAACGGCAGGACACGGCCACCTTGGCGGCGATGGCCGCCAAGGTCTTCGCCACCGAGGATCGCCCGCGCTCGATCGTGCTGGCCACCGAACGTCTTGGCCTCAACAAGCTGAGCTACAACACAGAAGAGAAGGCCGCCTACGCTGACCAGGACGGCGCGGTCATCCAGGCCTGGACCTCCAACTGGGATCGCCCGGAGGCCTGGCTGTTCGACTTCCACCATCATCTCTTCAACGGCGATGCGGGCGAGATCGTCGGCGGCGCTCTGGGCCTGGCGGGCCTGGCCTTCGTCCTCACCGGCCTGATCCTGTGGTGGCCGACGCGGCGGGTGTTCCACCTGCGCGTCTGGCCGCGGACGATGACGCGGGCGGGGATCATGCATCATCACCGTGACCTGGGCGCCCTGCTCGCGCCGCTGCTGATCCTCTCTCTGGCGACCGGCGCAGCCATGAACCTGAAGTGGTTCTCTGAGGCCCTGCGCGCCCCATTTTCATCAACCGCGACGATGGCGAAAGCTTCAACGCCGCCGAAGATCAAGGGCGGGCCGCTCGCCAAGGACCTCGATTGGATCAAGGTGGTCAGCCAAGCCAAGGCGCGGTTCCCCGGCGCGGAGGTTCGGATCATCACCTTGCCAGCCAAGGCCGGTGGCCTGATCCAGATCCGCATGCGCCAGCAAGCCGAATGGCTGCCGAACGGCCGCTCGATGGTCTGGTTCGATCCGACCACCGGCGCAATGGTCGCCAGCCGCGACGCCCAAAGCCTGCCGCTGGGCTCGCGCCTGGCCAATCTCGACTACCCCCTGCATGCGGCCAAGGTCGGCGGCCTGCCCTACCGGCTGGTGATGACGGTGTCGGGCCTGGCCTTGACCCTGCTGGGCGCGCTGTCGGTGGTGACGTTCTGGGGCAATCCCTCCGGGCGCCCGCGCCGGGCTTCGGCCGCCATGACGCGATCAGGCCCCGATGTGGACCGCCAGTATTCGCGGTAGCGCAATCCGCTCCTCCACGAAGAGATCTTCCTCAAAGTCGAGGCGCAGTCGCTCCAGCCGCTGAGCGATGGCGCGCGTGCAGGGCCCATGACGGGGCGTGGTCGCAAGGCCGATCAGCGCCTTGGCCTGTTGGCGCAACCGATCATGCTCAGCACGTAACTCGGGGGCGACCGCCGTCCAGCCGGGTCCCCGCCCTGGCATGCGGCGCGACAGAACAAGCCTTGTCTCGTTTCCCAGATGTGCGGCCAACTCGGCCTTGAGCCGAGCCAACCCCGTCGCCAAAGCCTCGACAATCGGGTCCTTTGCGGTTCGTCGCGCCGCCAGCACCCGGACATCCACCAGGATGTCGGTCACCGAATCCATCAGGATCGCGTGGTTCTCGAACAGTTCGTCGGCGAGCTCTTCAACCGACAATTCGGGATCGGGCCTGGGCCCCCGCCAAACCGCTTCGCTGTGCATGGGCAAGCACCTCCAAGCGCGAACTCTCCTCTGCGGCGCGCGATCAGTCGTTGCGCGGGAACAAGGAAGACCGAGCGATCTACGCAAGAGCCTCGCGCGTCAAAACCGAATCGCTTTGACGCGATAACGAGGCGCTAAATCAAACACTTATAGCGTGGCTCGCACCGAAGTCGGATCCCCCTTTCGGCGTCCCGCGCCAGGCGGCGCGCCGGTGGGCCAAACCCGGCCAAGACCGGCCCACCGGCGCCGAACGCAGATAGGTCCATGGAAAAGGCTGGCTGATTCTGAAATCGACGAGACGCATGCCGTGCTGTTGTGGATCTGTGATCACGCGTTGAGGAGACCACTCATGAAGCGTTCCGAGAGCCTTGCGCGACAAGGCCGCCTGCCCAGCGGCTGGCTTGGCCACATCGTCGGCCGGATCATGGCGCGCGAGACACAGGGAGCCAATCTGGTCGCGCTGGACCAGCTGGATCTGCAGCCCGCAGATCGGCTGCTTGAGATCGGATTTGGCCATGGCCGGACACTGGCGACGGCGGCCAAACGCATCACCGCCGGGCGCCTGGCGGGAATCGATCCTTCGGATGTGATGCTAAGGATCGCGCGCGGGCGAAACGCTCGCCTCCTGCGCGAGGGCCGGATGGAGTTGATTCCAGGGTCCAGCGATCAGCTGCCCTTTCCCGCCGCCAGTTTCGACAAGGTGCTGGCGGTCCACACGATCTACTTCTGGCCGCGCCCGGAGCAGGATCTGGCTGAAATCCACCGCGTCCTGGCCCCCGGCGGGCGGCTGGTGATCGGCTTTCGTCCCGGCGAGGATCCAAATTTCGCGCGGGACTTCCCAGCGTCGGTCTACGCCATTCGTCCGATCGCTGAGGTCGAGACCCTGCTGACGACGGCAGGCTTTTCCAATGTCACAACCCTGCGCCGCCCCACCAAGGCCGGACTGATGGCCTGGGCCTGCGCCACCCGATGATCTGCTGAGCCGCTTGCCCCCTAAAGCTTGAACTCCAGGCTCAGCCAGGCCCGCGTCGCGTCGGGGTACAGGCGGGCCGCACTGTCGAACCGGGCCAGCCCCGCTTCAAGCGACCAGCCCTTGGCGACCGGCGCGGCGATCACGATGTCGACCTCGCGGCCCAGGCGATCGTCTCCCACCGTGGTGTTGAACTGATGCAGTTCACCGCTCAGCTTGACGGGGACCTTGGTGCGGAAACTGTGCGCGCCGCGCAAAAACACGTCACGAACGCCGACGCCGGGCGTTGCGCCAATGACATCGGACCGTCCCTGGAAGCCGTGCAGCGACCCCAGTGGCGTTTGGAAGGCGTGCACGCCGTCTCCCTCCAGTCGCTCCACGACGAGCGCGGCTTGAGTTTGGGCCGTCTTCAATCCAATCGAAGCCTGATCATAATTGACCGAGAAGCGCTGCGGATTGGCGCCATGATCGCCCTGACGCGCATGCTCCAGTTCCCAGGTCGCGCTCAGGCCTGGACGGATCGCCCGCGCGCCCGCTAGGCGAGCCCCGAGGGTTTGCGTGGACTGTGACGCGGCGTTGTCGAAATCCGTCAGCAGAGCAAACACACTGGCCTTGCCGATAGCGCCAAGATCTGTCTCGATGTCAAACGGCGCGCAATCGGGCCCCCCTATAGGCGCCGAATAGGGACCCCCTATTCAGCTCCGAGCGGCGATGCGCGTAGCTCTCAGCCAGCGCAGAG